>DVKK01000022.1 GCA_018716085.1 Candidatus Ornithoclostridium excrementipullorum
CGAGCACGCGGAAGCCCTGCGCGCTGTATTCCGCGACGTCGTCCTTTACGACGGAATATCTGTCTTTGAGCACGAATTCGGGCGCGCCGACGATGAACCGCCCCTCCGCGCCGAAATCGACCGCGCTCCATTTGCGCGCCGAAGAGAACGGGATCTTATTCTCGACCTTCCAGACCGCATTGGAACGGAAATACTTGGAAAACGCCTCGAACGTCGCTCCGTCCGTGCCGAGCGCGGCGACCATATTCGCCATGATATCGTCGGGGGCGCCGTATCTCGTGGAATAGATATGAGTCTTTTCCACCTGCATACTGCCCTCCGTGATCGTCCCCGTTTTATCCAGACACAGCACGTCTACGCGCGCAAGCGTTTCTATGCAATAGAGATCTTGGACGAGCGTACGTTTGCGCGCCAGCTTTATGACGCCGACCGCAAGCGCTATCGAAGTCAGCATCACCAGCCCCTCGGGGATCATGCCGACGACGGAAGCGACCGTACCCGTGACCGCTTCGCTCACGGAAGAAGTCGTGGCGCGGTTGGTGAAAAACATCAGTATGCCCAACGGGAAAATGGCGATCGTGACGATGCGGATGATCCAGTTGATCGAGCGCATGAGCTCGGACTTGGGCTTCTTGAACTTCTTCGCCTCGGCCATGAGTTTGGACGCGAAGTTATCCCTGCCGACGGCGCTCACTCTGGCGCGGCATTCGCCCGCCTGGACGAAACTGCCCGAATAGAGGAACGAACCTCTCTCCTTGTGCACGTCGTCCTGTTCGCCGGTGAGAAGCGATTCGTTGACCTCGCATACCCCGTCGGCTACGTAGCAGTCGGACGGGATCTGCATTCCCTGTTTAAGACAGATGATATCGTCCAACACGATATCGGATACGCCGATCTCGCGCACCTCTCCGTCGCGGACAACGCTGACGTGCGGCGCGGAAACGAGCGACATCTTTTCGAGCACGCGCTTGCTTCGTATCTCCTGCACTATGCCCACGATGATATTGACGGTCACTATGCCGATGAACAGCATATTCTTGAACTCGCCGAAAACGAGTATCAACGCCGCCAGAACGAAGTTGATGATATTGAACAGCGTCAGTACGTTGGTACGGAAGATATTGGCGTAAGATTTGGTGACGACGTCGGGTTGTTCGTTGGAATAGCCCGCTTCTATCCTTTCGGCGACCTGCGCGGATGTAAGCCCGATCGCGGGATCGGCCTCTACGCGCTCGGGCTCTTTGCCTCTCGCTCCCTTCCTTCTGCGCGCCGAACGAGCTCTCTCCTTTGCGGCGGGAGCGTCTTCTCCGTCAGCAGTCTCCTCTTCGGCGGTATCGCTTTCGGCATCGGAAGCGGGGCTTTCTTCCCGCAAGACTTCCTCAACCGCGATCCGCTCTTCCGCTTCGGGCGACTGCGCGCCGTTCTCCGATGAGCTCTCCGCGACCGCCGCCGCGGCTTCGGTCTCACGCCGCTCCTCCGTCAGCGTCCCGCCGTCCGGCTTTGCGCCTTCGTCCCCGACGACTTCGGCAGCCGCAGACCTTTTCTTCCCGGAAGCGGACGGCTTGTTCTCCGTGCCGCTGTTTTCCTTCTTTTCCGCTTGCGCCGTTTCCGCTGCGATATCCGGCAAAGCCGTCGCTTCGTTTTTCTTTTTCCCTTTTGCGGATGCCCGGGATCTTTTGCCCGACGGCTCGGAAACGGCCTTTTCTTCCGTTATCTTCCCGGCTTTCTCCGCAGAAACGGTTTCGGCTTTCGCTTCCGTCGCGACCGCTTTCGCCTCGGCGGCGCGGGCGGCGCGCGATACGGATCTCGCTCCGCTTTCTCCTATCTGCGAAGGCGGCGGAAGCGACGCGCCGGACTTGCGTCTGCGCGAAGCGTTTTCCGCGGCGGTCTTCGCCGTATTATCCTTATCGTCCGTTCGGGAAACGGCGGCGGTTTCAGTCTTTTCCGTCGTCTTTTCTTCCGTCGCGGTATAGGTTCGGGACTTCTTTGCCATACGTTTAAGATTATACGGTATTTATCGGTCTAAGTCAATTAATTTATGCGCGCCCGATAAGTTTTATGCGCGCATATCGCGTAATATATAGCGCCTCCCCAAACAGCCGCGCGCGGTCACCCGTGCCGCTGCAAGCAGATACCGGACCGATCCGTATCGCCGCCCCGAACGGTCGCAAGCGATCCTCTGCCCGATCTCATGTTCTCTCGCGATATGCCCGCGATCGGAACGGAAACGACTCTCCTTCGGAGAGCCTCCCGATAAGTCCGCCTCCTCAACGCGAACGCGGAAGGCAGTGATCGGACATAAGCGTAAGCGCGGCGTTCCCGCCGCGCTTAAAGCGTCTTTATCTACACAGACAGGTAAATTTTATTTTTTCACGTAACGCTGTCTGCGTGCCGACGACGATCTGAAAATGTCTTCCAGAGCGGCTTTGTCCGACCGCTCCAATACAGTCTTTATCCTGTCCAACTGAGCCTCGAAGTCCGATATCGAACGGAGCAGATTCTCTCTGTTTCCGAGAAAGAGTTCGCTCCAAAGAGTTTCGTTTATGCTCGCTATCCTTGTGAGGTCGCGGTAGCTGTCGCCGATAAATTTCTCCGTTTCGGCGCTCTCCTCGTCGCTGTTGACGAGCGCGACTGCTATCGCGTGCGGAAGCTGCGAAACGAACGCGATGATCTCGTCGTGTTTTTGCGCCGATACGCTCATTATGTTGCCGAAACCCATATCTTCGGCAAGTCCGCGCATCGTTTCAAGGGCTTGTTCCGACGTCCTTTCAGTAGGCACGAGAATGAAATTAGCGCCCTTGAAGACCCTGCTGTCGGCATAGTCTATGCCTCTTTTCTCCCTCCCCGCCATCGGGTGAGCGAATACGAACTGCACTCCTTTCGGCAGCATCGCCTCTATCTCCGCCACGTAATCGGATTTTATCCCCGCGACGTCGGTGACGACCGCGCCGTCTTTCAGATGCGGTATAAGCGCGGCAAGCTGCGCCTTTACCTGCGCGGGATAGAGCGCGATCACCACTACGTCCGACTTTGCGGCAAAGGCCGCCGCTTCACCCGAGCCGTCGGCTATCATGCCGCGGTCCTTTGCCTCGCGCACGCTGCGCGGATCCGTGTCCGTCCCGTAAACGGTATGTCCCGCGGCTGTCAGCGCCATCGCGTACGAACCTCCGATCACGCCCAGACCGATCACCGTAACGACAAGTTTTTTCATCTTATATCCTCGTACCGTCCGCTCTTTATCATACCGACGGCAAGCACGTATCCCGACAATCCCTTGCCGCATATCTGAGCCTTGCACGCGGGAGCCGTGACCGATCCGTGTCTGAAACTTTCGCGCGAATTTATATCGGAGATATGCACTTCGACGGCGGGCACCGACACCGCCTTCAAGGCGTCGTGTATCGCATAGCTGTAATGGGTATGAGCGGCGGGATTGATGACTATCCCGTCCGTTCCGTCGAAATGACACGCGTGGATCCTGTCCACGATCGCCCCCTCGTGATTGCTCTGAAAAAAGTCGAGCTCGGTCCCGTCTAAGCCGCACTCTTTGCGTACATATTCGCAGAGATCGGCATAAGTCGTCCTGCCGTATATCTCGGGTTCGCGTATGCCCAGCATATCCATGTTGACGCCGTTTATCACCGTTATCTTCATAACGTCCTCCCCGTATTTTTCGCGAACGAACACGCCCTGCTCAGTCTGCCGAGCGCGGCGCGTTTGCCCGCCGTATTCTTCACTCGCACCTGTCCCGCCGCGAGATATTTGTCTTTTCGCCTGTCGTACAGAGCCGCGATCCTCTGCGGTCCGTCGGCAAGCAACGGGCGGGAAGCGCAGTCCACGTCCGCCGCTATCGCTTCGACGGGGCGGTCTATATACACGGCGATCCCCGACAGTCTCATGCAGTCTACGTTCGTTTCCCTCTCGATACAGCCGCCGCCCGTCGCTATCACGAGCCCTTTTTCCCGCGCGAGGCGCGCCATCGCTTCGCTTTCCTTCCCGCGGAAAAAGTCTTCGCCCTTTCGGAACATCTCGGCTATCGTCATGCCGTCGTTGGTCTTTACGATATATTCGTCCGCGTCGACGAATCGGCGCCCCGTATATTCGGCTATCGCGGCGCCCAAAGTGCTTTTGCCCGACCCCGGCATGCCCACCAGCCAGATATTTCCGTTTTCGGCGAACACGTCCTTTGAAAGTTCGAGATATATGCCGTCTATGAGGCGCTTGGTATGCTTTCTGCCCTGCCATATACGTTGCGAGCCGACTGCCTGCGCGACGAGCATATACAGCCCTCCGACCGCACGCTTTCCGAGCGACAGCCCGATCGACAGAAATTCGGTGAGCATCGGATTGTAGACAAGATCCGCCAGCACGTCGAAATTCTTTATCACGTCCGCTCCGACGGGAGACGCTCCCTCGCGGGGATACATTCCCACGGGCGTCGCGTTGACGAGCAGATATCCGCTCTCGCGCCCCAGCTCGGCATAACTTATCGCTCTGTATCCGTCTTTGCCCGCTCCGACGGGATCGCGGCTGACCACGGTCACGTCCGCGCCGCCTTTTTTCAGAGCGTAAAGCACGGAACGCGCGGCGCCGCCGTAACCGAGCACGTACGCTTTCCTGCCTCTGACGTTTCCGAGTCCGCGGGACGCGAGCATAGCCGTAAAGCCGAACGGATCGGTATTGTATCCGATCAATTTTCCGCCGTCGTTGAACACGGTATTGACCGCTCCTATTCCGCGCGCCTCGTCCGAAAGTCCGTCCAGCGATCCGATAACGGTCTGTTTGTACGGTATCGTGACGTTCACTCCGTCGTAACCGGACAAAAATCCGCGCGCGTTTTCCATGCTCTCCCGAGGCAGTTCGACCGCGCCGTAAGAGCCGTCTATACCCGTTTTTCCGAAATACAGGGCGTGTATTTTCGGCGACAGCGTATGTCCGAGTTTTTCTCCTATCACGCAGTATCGCTTCATTGCAAACGCCCCTTGCGGTACTCGCCCAAGAATCTGAAATCGTGCGATGCCGATCTTGCCGCCGAGAGCGCGCACTTCATCTCGGGACTGCCGCAATTTCCTTCGAGATCCGCAACAAAATAGTATTTTGCGGGATTGCTCTTGTCGGGACGGGACTCAATCTTGGACATATTTATCCCGAGCCGCGCGAAGATCCCGAGCATACGGTACAGCGCCCCCCTCTCGTTGTCCAATCCGAAACTTACCGTGACCTTGTCGGCGGGAGCGTCGGTCAGCTTTTTCGCTATCACGATAAAACGCGTATAGTTGTCTTTTTCGGTATTGACGGGACAGGCGATGACGTCAAGCCCGTACAGTCTGGCGGCGCTTTCGCTAGCTACCGCGGCAACGGAAACGTCGCGCATTTCCGCGACCATCTTGGCGGCGGCGGCGGTGTTGGCGTAGGGTATAAGTTCCCAGTCCCTGCCTCCGAGATATTCGGAGCATTGCGCGAGCGCTTCCGCCTTGGAATAGACTTTCCTGACCGTGCTCTCGTCCGCCCCGTCGCAGCCTACGAGCGCGTGTTTCACCTGCACCCATTGCTCTCCGACGATGTACATCGAACGCGCGCCGAGAAGGTCGTAAGCCTCTACGACCGAACCTATCGTGGAATTTTCGAGAGGCAGCACGCCGTATTTCGCCTCGCCGCTCTCTATCGCGTCGCAGACCGAAGCGAACGTAGGATAAGCCGAAGCCTTCGCTCCTTCTCCGAAAAACTCTGCGACCGCCTGAGAAGAAAAACTTCCCGCGACGCCCTGATACGCTACGGGCGCCGCCGCGTCGAACGGTTCGCGCTCGTAGGGATCGGACGGATCGACGGTCCGCCTCAACTGATACAGTTTGCTTATATCCATCACGGCGGTCATAAGATCCTCGGTTTCGGAAGCGAAACTCTTGTCTTCCAGCATACCGACCGCGCGCTTTTTCACTTCGTCTTCTCTCGCCGCCTGGAATATCTCCATCCCGCGCGCTTTCTTGAAGTCGGCGACTTCGCCCGCCGCGCGCATACGCTTCTCGAACAGCGGAACGATCCCCGCGTCCGCGGCGTTTATATCTTTTCTTATATCGTCAAGATCTCTCATCTCATCTCCCGAGCAGATCGTACACGGCTATCGCCGCGATCGCCTCGATAACGGGCACCGCCCTCACGACGATGCAGGGATCGTGCCTTCCTTTCAGCGTGAGGACCGCGTCTTTTTTCTCTTTTATATCGACGGTGTTCTGAGGTTTGAACACCGAAGCGGTGGGCTTGATCGCGACTTCGAACACGATAGGCATACCGTTGGTGACGCCGCCTATCACCCCGCCGTTGCGGTTGGTGCGCGTCCTGACTTCGCCGCCGTCGTAATACATGGGATCGTTGGCGCCGCTCCCTCGCATGGACGCAAGCGCGAATCCGTCTCCGAAAGCGACGGCTTTGACCGCAGGCACCGAAAACGCGAGCGAGGATATAACGCTCTCCACGCTCTCGAAAAACGGTGCGCCCATGCCCGCTTTAACGCCGACGACCGCGCATTGGACCGTTCCTCCCACGCTGTCGCCGTCCGCTCTCGCCTCCTCGACCGCCGCGCGCATCGCGTCGCGCCTGCTTTCGTCGAGAAGAGGTATCCTCTCCTCTCCCAAGGCCGCGAGCGACTCGGCGGATATCTCCGTTCCGAAACGCGCGTCTTCCACTCCGCCCAACGACGATATATGCGCGCCGACCGTTATCCCGCGCTCGGCGAGAAGCTGTCTTGCCACCGCCCCCGCGAATACGAGCGCCGCCGTCAGTCTGCCCGAAGACGCGCCGCCCCCGCGAACGTCGTTGAACCCGCCGTAACGTCGGAAGTAGCCGTAATCGGAATGTCCCGGTCGCATCAGCCGTTTAAGCTGTTCGTAGTCGGACGACTTGGTATTGGCGTTGCGAATGAAGGCGGCTATCGGCGTGCCTTCCGTCACTCCGTCCAGTACCCCGCAGACTATCTCGGGGATATCCGCCTCTTTGCGCGGAGTGGACAGCGAGTCCGTACCGGGCGCGCGGCGCGCCATCTGCGCGGCTATCGCGTCGGTATCGAGTTTTAACCCCGCGGGTACGCCGTCCAATACCACGCCTATCGCCGCGGAATGAGATTCGCCGAAAACCGTGATCCTGAATTTACTGCCCCAAGTCGCGCTCATATCGCCTTGCCTCCCAGTCTTGTATATTGCCGCAGGAAATCGGGATACGACTTGCTCATGCAAGAGCAGTCGTCCACCTCTACGGGTCTTTCGCAGCCCAGAGCGGCTATCGCCGCCGACATTGCCATGCGGTGGTCGCGGTACGAACTTACCGCCGCGCCGCCTTTGAGTTTTTTTACGCCTTTTATTATCAGATCGTCGCCCTCGCGCCGTATATCCGCGCCGAGCGCCGACAGGAGCGCATAGGTAGCTTCCAACCTGTCGCACTCCTTTATCTTCAATCTCGAAAGTCCTTTCAGCCGCGTGACGCGCCCCTCGCGGTAAGCGCAGGCGACCGCAAATACCGGCATGATATCGGGGCATTGCTCGCCGTCGAAAGCCAGATCTCCGTCCGACCTCAGCGCCGTCAGCATTTCGGCGATAGCCTTATCGCCCTGCAAACTGTCGGAACGCAGTCCCGTGATACGGACGTCGGAGCCGATCTCGTTCGCGACCGCGAAGAACGCCGCCTGCGACCAGTCGCCCTCGACCTCGTGATCGGCGGCGCGGTAATCTCCCGAAACGGTGAATACGCGGTCCTTTTCCTCTACGGTCACGCCGAACAGCGCCATCTGCTCCGCAGTCATATCCAGATAAGCGCGGGACGAAAGCGCCGTCGTTACCCTCAGGCTTCCGCTCTCGCGAGCAAGGGGAAGCGCAAAAAGGATCCCGCTCAGGAACTGAGAACTTATGTCCCCCCGCAGAGCGAACTCTCCGCCGCCGAGTCTGCCGCCGACGGTCAGATCGAGCGCTCCTCCGCGCGACCTGTCCTCGTACGTCAGTCCGCGCTCGCGCCAGACGCGTTCGTATTCGGTCATCGGACGTGCGCCGAGCCTTCCTCTGCCCACGAAACGACAGACGCCGTCCGTAAGCTGCGCGGCTATCGGCACGCAGAATCGCAGCGTCGAGCCCGATTCCGCACAGTCCACGACCGCTCCGCCGCCGAACCCGCGCGTTCCCGTTATCTCAAAACCGCCGTCGATGCCAACGACGTCGGCTCCGAAAGCGCGCACGGCTCCCAACGTCGCAAGCACGTCGTCGCTTTCGGCGACTCCGGTGATCCTGCTCGTCCCGTCGGCAAGCGCGGCACATATCACCGCCCTGTGAGCCATGCTCTTGGACGGCGGCGCCTTCACTTCTCCCGTCAGTCTTGACGGAAAAAATACGACGCTCACTGCCAGAACCTCCGATCGGTAGGATAAATGTACCCGTCGCCCACCGATCTTATCAACACGACGTTCAGCTTACCTCCGAGGTTTTTCTTGTCGGAGGATATGCCTTTTATCACTTCGCCGTAAGGCGCCTTGTCCTCGCAGGACAAACCGTAACTGCGGCACAGCGCGGTTATCCTGTCCGCGCAGCCTTTTTCGGTCAGTCCCTTTTTCTCGGCGATCCCGCACACGACGCGCATACCGACGGCGACCGCCGCGCCGTGCGATATCTTTTCGTAATCGTAATATCTCTCCAACGCGTGTCCGTAGGTGTGCCCAAAGTTGAGCAGCATCCTCTCGCCTGTGTCGCGCTCGTCGCGCTCCACGACGGCGCGCTTGATGTCGCAGCACCTGTACACTACATCGCCTATGCTTTCCGACAGCGCCGCGCGCGATCCCGCGCTCTCGAGCGCTCCGAACAGTTCCGCGTCGCGGATACAGCCGTATTTTATCACTTCCGCCATGCCGTCGGAGAAATACTCGTCGGACAGAGTATCCAGCGCGTCCGGATCGATGACGACGGCTTTCGGCTGCCAGAACGCTCCCGAAAGATTTTTCCCCCAGGGCAGATCCACCGCGACTTTGCCTCCGACGGACGAATCGACCTGCGCCAACAGCGTGGTCGGGATCTGCACGTAATCGAGCCCGCGCAGATACGTCGCCGCGGCGAAGCCGCCGAGATCGCCTATCACTCCGCCGCCCAAAGTCACAACGAGATCGCTCCTCGTCAGTCCGGCGTCCGCGAACATGGAATAGACCGTCATAAGGGAACCGAACGCCTTGGTCTTTTCCCCTGCCGGCAGAGAACCGCTCGACACGTCGAAGCCCGCCGCTTTGAAAGACCCCGCAACCTTGCCGAGCCACAGCGGAGCTACGTTCGAATCGGTAAGAATGAACGCTCTGCCGCGTCTGCCGAGCCGTGCGACGATGTCGCCCGCCGCCGCGAGAGAACCGCGTTCCACGGTGATGTCGTAACTTCTGTCGCCCAGACCTACCGTAAGGACAGCCACCTCAGACCTCTCTGCCGACCACCGCGGCGATGCCTCTGATCTGTTTCATGACGTCGTCGAACACCGACGGCTTTATCGACTGGTTGCCGTCGCAAAGCGCGTGCGCCGGATCGTTGTGGACTTCGATGATGAGTCCGTCGGCACCGACTGCCACCGCCGCGCGTGCGAGAGGTTCCACCATCCACCACTTGCCCGTAGCGTGCGACGGATCGACGATGATTGGCAAATGGGACAGGTTCTTGACCGCAACGATCGCGCTCAGGTCGAGCGTATTGCGCGTATAAGTTTCGAACGTCCTGATACCTCTTTCGCAGAGGATCACCTGTCCGTTTCCGCCCGCCATGATGTACTCGGCAGCCATGAGCCACTCTTCTATCGTTGCGGAAAGTCCGCGTTTGAGCAAGATCGGCTTGCGGGTCTGTCCGAGCTGCCGCAGCAGATCGAAATTCTGCATATTGCGCGCGCCGACCTGTATCACGTCCACGTCCTCGACGAATCTGTCGATATCGTACGGCGACATCAACTCGGTGACAATCGGCAGTCCGGTCGCTTCGCGAGCCTCTTTGAGCAGTTCGAGCCCTTCGTATTTCAGTCCTTGGAACGCATACGGAGAGGTGCGCGGTTTGAACGCGCCGCCGCGCAGCATATTCGCGCCCGACGCCTTGACCGACTTCGCAACGCCTACTATCTGCTCCTCTGTTTCGACGGAACACGGACCCGCTATCACCGCGAGCTGTCTGGAACCTACGGCTACGCCGCCCACGTTTACGATAGTGGGCTGAGGGTGGAACATCTTGTTCGCCTTCTTGAACGGCTCGGCAACGTGCATTACCTTTTCGACGTTGCGGTTGGCCTCTATCTGCGTCGGATCTATCTTGCTTGTATCGCCCACGAGTCCGAGAATGCTCAGTTCGGTACCTATGACGGGGCTGACCTGAACTCCGTAACCCGTTATCTTGTCGATAAGAGCGTCTATCTCGCTCTGAGGCGTATTCGGTTTGAGTATAACGATCATGTGATATGCCTCTCTTTTTCAAAAGATATATGCGTATATTTTACATTAATTATCGCGTATTTGCAACGATATTCGCCATCGCTTACAAAAAATCGCGCACCCGTTCCGCTTCGGGACAAAGCCGACGCCTATCCCGACGTTTGAGTGCGCGATCGGGCAAAGACCGAAGCAAGTCAGAACGCATTACAATAGAAACGCTCGTTCCCGTTCTTCTTATCCGAATTCTTATCCGATCGGCCGCGGCGGTCGCATTCGGCAGCCGTATGCCGTGCAGACTCGCCCGCACTGCCGCAAAACAGTAAAGCGCACGCATCGACCGTCTTACGCTTTTCGACTCTGTCTATTTTGAAAATAATTAATAATAATTGATATAAATTGATAATATAGAAAACACAACTCAGTCAAACTGCTTATCTCTTCTTAGACGGCATCAGCAAACTTTTTCTTTCGTGTTTTGATATAACATACTTCAAGGTAACAAATTCCGTCACATCGATATCGTATCTCGTGAATTTATAGCAAATTGCGCGAACTACGCTTATCGATCGTTTGCGAATTTCGCACATATTACGGCAGGCTCCCGTTACGAAAATTTTTCGGTTATTTCGGCACGGCAGCCTCAAAATATAAAGCTCTTTTCCTATTATGTCACAATTAAAAACAGAATTGCGCAAAGGCATACGGTCAAACGCCGTCACTTTAAGCAACTTACCGGTCAAACACAGTAAGGCACACGGCGAATCCGGACTTTATATATTTTGACCGTATAACGCCGAGTCGCCGTTATACGGTCAAAATTCTTCGAACCGTCTACCTCATCACGCAAAAGGCGACTACTTGCGCGCGATCACGCAAAGGCAGCTCGTCCCCGACCTTCTGTGAACGTCGATATTATTAAAGCCAGCACGTTCCAGTTCGTTTTGAAGCTGTGCGGCGGTATATACCTTCATATCTCCGATCTGCTTTTCTATTTCATCCCAATCGGACGTTTCTCCGTCGGCGTCGTTGCAGATCATAAATACTCCGCCTTCTTTCAGCACACGGAATATCTCGGCAAAAGCCCTGCCTATCGGCTGCCAGAAATACACCGTTTCGAATGCGGTCACAACGTCGAAAACGCCGTCCGCATACGGCATCGCGGTCACGTCGCCGAGCGCGACCTCGCATCGCCCGTCTTTTACGGCTCTGCGGTTGTGGCGTAAAGTTTTTGCAACGCTGACGTCCGAATGATCCAATCCGCAGACTTTCGCACCGTCAAACCGTTTGAGCAGTCTTTTCACATTGGCGCCGCCTCCGCATCCGACGTCGAGCGCACGACCGCAGTATACGTCGGGGAAAAGCGAAAATCCCCATTCCGACAAATCGGCGTGACCGCCGCGGTTCATTCTCGTCAATATCAACCTTCCGCCCAGCCCCTCGGGCTTTCGGGCATTGCGCCTGTATCGTGCAAACATATCGATCTCTCCTTTCGACATAACATTATACCATACAAGAGTATACAAGTCACTCTGCGAAGCCTCGCTAACTTCAAATGATCGCGTACGCGCCTCGCGCGGCATAACGATCCGCCCGCAGCGAAAGATCCGCCAGACCCTCGACAATCGGTTTGTTTTGAATGACCGATGCGTTTACAGCTCGCAAAACGATCGACGGAGCGAATGGTCACGGCACGGTTTATCTGCGCTTATTAGATAGTTTTTACTGACTTTTTCGCGGTTTTGCGGCAGCAGCCGCACGCGACAAATACTTGGCTTCTTTGCCGCCTGATTTGAGGCATAAAAACCTCTCGGGCAAGCGTATCAAACATTTCCCCGCCAACGGACAGTCTTTTGAATTTTAACGCCTATATATGAGAGAAGCGCAAGCCGCCGGCCGCCTGACTGTGAAAGAAGACGGCGTATTCACGTCGAACAAAAGCAAAAAGACGACCCGGTGTACACAGACGTACACGGTCGCCTTTTCATGTCTTACGGCAATCCCTGCCGACTGAGAGCGTTGCAGATATGCTTCGTACAACAGCGAGAGGGGCGACGAGATCGCTGCGCACGCCGACCGCCTGACGGTGAAGAAGACGGCGTATTCACGTCGAACAAAAGCAAAAAGACGACCCAGTGTACACAGACGTACACGGTCGCCTTTTCATGTCTTACGTCAATCCCTGCCGACTGAGAGCGTTACGGATATGCGTCGTACAACAGCGAGAGGGGCGACCCAGTGTACACAGACGTACACGGTCGCCCCCGAGACTGGCAGTAAGACGCAGAGGTGTGGCGCTATCAGTCGGCAGAAAGCATACGATTGACAGCCGACACCAACGCCGCCACCGAAGCGGCTATGATATCGTTGTGGATACCTACGCCCCAGGTCTTTTTGCCTCCGTCGTGCGATATGCAGACGTAAGCGACGGCTTGCGACTTCGAGGTCGTGGTCAGGGCGTGCTCCTGATATTCTTCGATCGAAAACTCTTTTCCGACGATCCCGGCGAGCGCATGATTTACGGCGTCAAGACGACCGTTGCCCGAGCCTTTGAGTTCGGTTATCTCTCCCTTATATTCTACGGTCACACGCGCCTGTATACCGTCTTTTTGCTCGTAATGATGTTCGTAGAGTTTGATCGGCGACGAAAGATTGACGTAGCGGTCGTTGAATATTTTGAGCACTTCGTCGGGTTTGAGCTCCTTATGGGCGTGATCGGACACGGATTTGACCTCATACCCGAAGCCCTCGCGCATATTCTGCGGCATGACTATGCCGAAATTGTTCTCCATAAGATAGCCTATTCCGCCTTTGCCGGACTGGCTGTTGATGCGGATAACGTCCGCGTCGTAAGTCCTTCCCACGTCGTGGGGGTCTATCGGCAGATAGGGCACGGTCCACTTGTCGAGCTCGCGTTCCTTGCGATACTTCATGCCTTTCGCGATAGCGTCCTGGTGCGAACCGCTGAACGCCGCAAACACAAGTCTGCCCGCATAAGGCTGACGGTCCCCGACGGGCATGCCCGTCGCCTTTTCGTACGCTTCGCATACGGACGGCATATCCGAGAAATCGAGCTTCGGATCCACGCCTTGCGAGAACAGATTCATCGCCAAAGTGACGATATCCACGTTGCCCGTGCGCTCTCCGTTGCCGAACAGCGTACCTTCTATGCGGTCGCCGCCAGCAAGCAGTCCCATCTCGGAATCCGCGACCGCACAGCCTCTGTCGTTGTGAGGATGCAGGGACACGATCACGTTTTCTCTGCCTTTCAGCTCCTTGCACATATATTCGACCTGCTGAGCATAGACGTGCGGCATGGACATCTCGACGGTTACGGGAAGGTTGATTATCGCCTTTTTATCTGCGGTCGGACGCCATATATCGAGCACCGAATTGCAGATCTCGGCGGCGTACTCGGGCTCGGTGCCGGTAAAACTTTCGGGCGAATACTCGAACAGGAAATTGCCGGGAGTCTTCGCGGCAAACTCCATGGCGAGCTTCGCGCCCGTGACCGCTATCTCGGTGATCTTATCCTTGGGTTTGCGGAACACCTGTTCTCTCTGAGCGACCGACGTAGAGTTGTACAGGTGTACTATCGCCTTTTTGCAGCCCGCGAGCGCCTCGAAAGTCTTGGCAATGATATGTTCGCGCGACTGGGTCAGGACCTGCACGGTGACGTCGTCGGGTATCATATCCTTTTCGATCAACGTGCGCAGAAATTCGTATTCGGTCTCGCTTGCCGCGGGAAATCCGACTTCTATCTCCTTAAAGCCGAGCTTGCAGAGAAAACGGAAAAATTCCAGCTTCTGATCGAGGCTCATAGGCACGACGAGCGCCTGATTGCCGTCGCGCAGATCGACGCTGCACCATATCGGCGCTTTTTCGACCCTGTCCTTTTTCACCCAGTCCAGACACGGATAAGGCGGCATATAATAGCCTTTTTCGTACTTCTCGTAATTCTTCATTCGGCTTGACCTCCTTTTTTATAAAAAATCGCGGCTCTCGTCAAGAGACGAAGCCGCGTCCGTGGTACCACTCTTTTTCGCTCTCGGGGACCGCAGTCCCGAAGAACCTCTTTCGCTGTATCGGGCTAACCCGACGGGGCTACTTTGTTCACACCCGTAACTCCGAGGCGAGTTCGCCCGTCCGTAACGTCCGCGTCGCACCGACCCGCGGCTCTCTGTACGTCCGTAACAAGGTTACTGATCCTCTTCAACGTCTATTCGGTTTTATATATCATATTACAAAAAGCGCACTTTGTCAACACTTTTTTTCGGCGGCAGGGTTTCCGAAATAAAGGCTCACGATACGTATACAAGTATCGTCCGTTTTCCAACAATTCCTCCTTCACATATCAAGCATATTAAAATTTATCTCATACACGGGTAATTGCGGCAATTCCATGACGAAGATCCTCATCTTGCCTCCACCGTCCGCATCTTCGGGAGTGCCGATCACGATATCCAAAACTCCTTTTTCGTATCGGATATCGGAAATGTCTGGAAGAAAATCCCGAGCATCGCTTTTCATCGACATGCAGAAGACTACGAGCATATTCTGTGAAAAATCGATCGCTTTGTCGAATTGTGTAAAAACTGCATCGAGCCGCGCCTTTGAGGTTATTTTTTCGGAATATATCGTACCTGTCTCCGCTTCTTTCGCGGCAACGTTCGCAAAGGCTTCGGTCGCTGCACCGGTATATTCCCCCACGATCTCGGATTCCGCGATCAATTCGTTTTGCCAAGTCTTGTAATAATCTTTGTAATTTATCTTCACTTTCAATCGATCGATATTCATTCTGGGGATGACAAACGCCAGACATTCCTGTGCGGGAACTGATGCGTCCGGAAGAGTCTCGCCCGGCTTCAGCAACGCAGTCTTGTGTTTGTCGACCTCGACGGTCAAAACATTGCCGTTGCGTTCGGCATCGACCACTTCGTAAAAATATCTCCTATTCCCATCATCGTCAATAATGTTGTCGGCGGTAAAGAAATACAAGACAAGTATTTGTTCTTCAAAGTCGATCCCGATCGGGAATTCTTCAAACGCAGACTCAAATTCTTCGCTGTGTTTAACGATACGGATGATCTCTTCGGGACGATTCCCTTGTGAGCCGAGGGCGTTTTTGGTCGTATTTTCGGCTTTGAACTCCTCTTGCATCCAAAGAAGAGCGTCGTCGACGACGACCGCCTCGACCGAAGAATACCCGTCATCCGACTCGCATGCCGTAAAAACAATGCCGATGAGCAAAACGCAAAAAATACAAACCGCGATCTTTCTCACAACTCCTCCCGAGGAGCAATTTGTACCCCTCATTCGGATAATACTATACAAAAGTCATCTTGTCAATAGGCTAATCATCGGCGGTGTATTTACACTCTCGTTGCGCGATTTCCCTTTACCGATCAATATACCGCCCTTACCGACTCAAATATAATGTGAGAATTTTACGATTTATCCGTTCGTTCCGAGTTTTTATCCGATATATCGCGATCCGGTTGTTCGTATCGAATCATGTTTCCGACCCGGTTTGCGCTTACGCCCTAATAATACGTCTTTATTGCTTGCCTCCGTGTTTTCCGAGAACTCATCTTCGGCTTCAACGCAGCGTTTTCCGCAGCGCTTGCAAATATACATTTGTATGCCGCGCGATCGACCCACGCTTGATTCGCTTTGCCTTTTCACCTCAATACGCGCACTTATTTTACTTCTGTACTTTACAGACGGCGGCTCAACGCGCGCTCACAGCGACAATAGTGCGTCGAGCAGCGAATCCATCGCCCTGTCCGCGACGTCCGCGGTCGTGTTGAGATGGCGGTATATCTCGCGGTATTTGAAAATGCCATGTATGTCCTCAGTGTCGAACAGCCGCGCCAGCGCCTTGTAATACGCCGCGCCGACCTTGTTTTCGAGGCTTTTTACCTTTATCGCCTCGTCCCTGGCTATCGACTTGTGTTTTTCCATATTGGCGACCGCTTTCTGTATATGTACCGTTATGTCGAGCAGTATGGAAACCATCTTGACCATATCGTCGTTCGGCTTTATGCCGAACAGCCTCGTTTCGTCGACCGCGGTCTTCGCATAGTCGAGTATCTCGTCGAGCTGACGGGACAGATCGAACAGATCGTTGCGCTCCATCGGCGTGATGAAAGTCTTGTTGAGCTCGTCTATGAGCACGCGGCGGATCATATCGCCTTCGTCCTCTATTCTTATAACGTCGTCGCCGAACTTCTCGTCGCATGTAGAACAATAATCGTACAGCGCGCGCATACCTCCGACCATGGCGGCGCACTGTTTTCCGAGAAGCTCGAAGAAGTTGACCTTTTTTCTGAAAATTTTCATATTGCCCTCCTATTATAAGGCTATCGCCTTGGCGAGAACGCACACGAATGCGCCCATACACGCCGCGACCGGAAACGTGAGTATCCACGACGTGAATATCTTCCCTGCCGCGTTCCAGTGCACGGCGCTTACTCTGTCCGCGATGCCCACGCCGATTATACTGGACGACACGACCTGCCCCGTACTTACCGGGATGCCCGTAAAAGTACAGGTAAACGCGACCGCCGCCGTCGACAGCTGCGCTACGTACGATTGAAGCGTCCCGAGACGATAAATGCGCTTTCCGACCGTATAGATGAGTTTGTACCCGCCGAGCAGAAGTCCGAGCATTATCGCAAACGAAAGCACCGCGACCGTCCAGAAATCAAAGGCATAGGTATCGCCGTCCGCGCCCGTACACACCACCAGCGCAAGCAGATAAATACCCATCGCCTTCTGCACGTTGTTGATCGATATCGAAGTGCTGAGCAACATCACGTTGATGACCTGCATGGCGCGGAAGAATTTCTTGACGCTCCTGTCCATGCGCGCGCAGATAACGCGAAACAGCTTGCTGAGCAAAAACCCCGTAACGATACATATCGCAGGCGTGAGAAACACCATAAGGATGACTCTCACACCGACAAGCCCCCAATCTATCATGTCAAACCCGAACGCCGCGATCGCCGCCCCGACTATACCGCCGAGCAACGTATGTGAGGTGCTGTTGGGCACCGAAACGAGCACGCAGAGCGCCGACCATCCGAGAGCCGCTATCATAGCCGACAGCATGAACACGAATCCCGTCTCCGCGCTTATCCCTTCGAAAGCCTCCTCTTTTACGAGGCTCCCGACGGTACGCGCCACGCTGTCGCTCGCGAGGAAATAACAGATCACTATCGGCGCGATTAACTTCACCGCACCCGCTATGGCTATCGCATACCGGGGCTTTATCGCGCGCGTGGCAACGCAGGTCGCGACGGCGTTTGCTCCGTCGGAAAACCCCATGTAAAAGGTGTACGCCAAAGCGAGTATGAAGATGACGACTACGTACGCGTTCATTGCGCCGATATCTCCCTCCGCGCGCCGCGCGGACGCCGCGTTTTTTTTCGTGTATATATAATACTATAATGCGCGCGGTTTTTCAATACCCGCCGCACGATTTTTTATGGATTTTTCGGAATGCTCTGCTCCGCGCCCGATCTTGCGGTCAAACTTTCAGAGCGAAGCCGAATACGCCCGATTACCGATAAACACGCGCTTTTTCGACCTGTTTCGCGAAGACGTTCTTCCTTCCGGCAACGCGCGCCGCACTCAGAAAACATTAAAATTCCGTAACAACGATCGTCAAAGTCCCGACGCAGCGAGAGCCGCGAAAAAAGGCGCGCCTTGTCGGCGCGCCGGTTTCTGTCCCGGATATCGGTCACTCGACCTTGGGCAGCGAATCGAATCCGACCTGAAGATCCGCGTCGGTCGGGATATAGTCGGTCATCATGCCGTCGTTGTACGCTTTGTATGCGGTCATATCGAAATAGCCCGTGCCGGTGAGTCCGAACAGTATCGTCTTCTCCTCGCCCGTTTCCTTGCATTTGAGAGCTTCGTCGATCGCGGCTTTGATGGCGTGGGACGATTCGGGAGCGGGAAGGATACCTTCGGTCCTCGCAAAAGTCTCGGCGGCTTCGAATACCGCGGTCTGCTCGTATGCGCGGGCCTTGATGTATCCGTCGTGATAAAGTTTGGATACGACGGGGCTCATACCGTGATAGCGCAGTCCTCCCGCATGGTTGGGCGACGGCAAAAATTCACAGCCCAAAGTGTACATCTTCGCAAGCGGCGTCGTTCTGCCCGTATCGCAGAAATCGTAAGCGTATCTGCCTCTAGTCAGCGACGGACAGCTGGCGGGTTCCACCGCAAGGAACTCCGTATTCGTCTTACCTTCGAGTCTGTCTGCCATAAACGGAGAGATCAGTCCTCCGAGGTTGGAGCCGCCGCCGGCGCAGCCGATGACAAGATCGGGTTTGACGCCGTATTTGTCGAGAGCCGCTTTCGCTTCGAGTCCTATGACTGACTGATGCAGAAGCACGTGATCGAGCACGCTTCCGAGTACGTAACGGCAGTTGGGAGTGTGAGTGGCGACCTCTATCGCCTCGGAGATCGCACAGCCGAGCGAGCCGCCCGTATCGGGATGAGCCGCAAGTATCTTCTTGCCGACCTCGGTGGTATTCGACGGCGAGGCGATGACTTCGGAACCGTAAGTGCGCATGACCTCTTTGCGGTGCGGTTTCTGTTCGGAAGACACCTTGACCATGTAGACCTTGCACTTGATGCCATAGAAAGCGCACGCCATAGAAAGAGCCGTGCCCCACTGTCCCGCGCCCGTTTCGGTCGTGACGGAAGTGATGCCCTGTTTCTTCGCATAATAAACCTGCGCCACTGCGCTGTTGAGCTTGTGCGAACCGCTGGTATTGTTGCCCTCGAACTTGTAATATATCTTCGCGGGGGTACCGAGCGCCTTTTCGAGCACGTACGCCCTGACGAGCGGCGACGGTCTGTACATCTTATAGAAATCCACGATCCCTTCGGGGATATCTATGTATTTGTCCGTGCAGTTGAGCTCCTGATCGATCAGCTCGTCGCAGAACACGGGACGCAGATCGTCTTTGGTGCACGGCTTGCCCGTCGCGGGGTTGAGGAAAGGCGCGTGCTGTTCTTTCATGAACGCCTTGACGTTGATCCACTGTCTGGGGATCTCGTCCTCGCTCAGATAAATTTTATAGGGTATTTTTTCTTTCATTGTCGTTCTCCTTTATGATAATAATGTCGCCGCGCCGTCGAGCGCGATCGTGCGGGTATGTGACCCGTGCGGCGTGACCGCCTTCGCAACCTTTACGGAGTATAAAAAATCCGCTCGGCAAAACAGATACTGTCCGAACGAAATCACCATCGAAAAATATAAAGCTGTTCCATCTCGTCTTCTCCTGTCTTTTCTTTCTCGTCTAGTCTGCCAACGCGGTACCTTTCCGCGTTCGGTTGATAACAATATATACGTTTTCGCCGTCCGTGTCAACGGTTTTTACCCGACTTTTCCGAAAATTTTTATCACACCGCCGCCATTCTCTCCCCGCGCCCGCTTTTGCCGAACGCCGCCCCGACGTTTCGGAACGGTATCCGCGATCCCGCTGTCGGCGCCGCGTTATATCTGCGACAGCCCGAGAAGATAATCCGACGTCACGTCGAATATCGCGCAGATACGGACCAGCGTTTCGATATCGGGCAGACTCTTTCCCGTTTCCCAAAGCGAAACCGTGTCCTGCGACACCGACAGCGTCTCTCCGAGCCGCGCCTGCGACATACCCTTTTGGATCCTCAATCTCCTGATCTTTTCTCCGATACGTATTTCCGTCATATCAATACTTTACGAAAATGTTTCGTAAAATATTTGACTTACGAAAAATACTCGTATACAATAAACGTAAGCGGTAATTCTTGGGAGCCTTATACCGCAAAAGCTCTTCGCTTTTTGCGGGAGCTTTTTTCATAAGCTGCTCCGTACGGGCGGATCACCGCCTGTTTCGCTCTTTTATCTTTTGATCGACGGACGCGGGCGCTTATCCGAGAAAATACTCTGCCATAAAGCGATGTATCTGCGAATATGCGACTATTTCGCTTTCGAATATCTGACCGCCGCTCTCGTCGTAGACGGGGTTGCCCTCGTCGTCATAGACCGGCGTAAACGTGATCTCCGTCTGCGATCCCTCGTTATAGCTTTCGGTCCCGCCCTGTCCGTTGATCGCAAGATATATGTCGTTGAAAAATCCCGATATCCTGCGAAGCGCGGTATATTGGCTCCAATAGCGGCTCGAATAGCCCCTGACGTCGTCGTAGCGGCATTCCGTCAGCCTTTGCGCCCAATACTCGTGTCGCTCTGTGTCGGTGAGCATGAACATATCGCTAGTCAGTTCGAGATAACCGCACAGCCGCAGAAAATCGTTGTCGGAAGTGGCGAGCAGCCAATACGAAACGAGATTTGCCTCGCTCTCGCGCATCACGCCCTTTGCGTGCATCAACTCGTGAGCCGTCGTGGATACGAGGTCGCACACGGGCACGCCCGCGTTCAGATTCGCCTCTCCAAGCGGAGAGAACGTGATGCCTATGAGATGCAGTTCGCTCATCAGTTCGCTCGACGCCATGAGTTTGGCTTCGGGAGTATATGACGTATAGTATCCGCCGAAATACTCGTCGTCAAGGCGTTTGAACTCCTCGGCAAGCACGTCGTTGAGTTCGTCGAAGGAATAGGGACTGACGAGATTGCCGTTCCCGTCTATCTCGGCTTTTTCCAAAAGGGCGGTCAGATCCTCGAAAAACAACTCCGCGACCTGCGCGTAATCTTCTTTTCCGTATTCGTCGTTTTCCGCCATCGGCAGCGGAGCCTCCGCACGGTAATAATTAAACCCCGTACACAGAGTATAGACCGCGCCCACGCACAGCGCGACCGCCGCGAGCACGGTGACGTAAGACGCGCCTCTGCGCGGAAAACCTCCCGCACAATAGATTATGAACAATAATACGAGAGTGAGCGCCGCCGCCACCGCGGCGAACACGAATATTTCGAAAAGCGAAAAGGGAAAGACGGACGATATATGTCCCATCAGCCAGACTATCGGGCGTGATATGTAGCGCGAACAGAACTCGGAAACGCTTTCCGATCTTTCGAGCAGCAGACAGAGGACGATGACCGCCAAAGCCGCCGCGCATACGATCGCGGCACGGAGCATGCGCCTCGAATAAATTTTTTTTTCGACGGCGCTCTCGCGGTCAGGGCGTTTCATTCGTCGGCACCGGCGGCAGTTTTGCCGCTGTCTTCGCGCTCTTTTCCCGACGGCGCTTCTACGCCGTTTTTATCTCCGTTGTCATCGCCGCCGTGTTCTCCTTCTCCGCCGTTCCCGCCGTATTCTTCGCCGAATATATCCTCTTCGGGCGCTTTATCGGAGATCGGAGCGGTCGGTCCGCTGCGCGGCGGAGCGCTCTTTCCCCCGCCGCCTCTGACGTGTCTGCCCACGAGCGTGCACATACAGCGGAACACCCATCTGTAAAGCGGATCATAAAGACAGAAGATCGCAAAGCCCAGCGCATACAATACGGGGACCGACCAATCGTACTCGTTGAGTATCCACTCCGCGACGAACGTCTGCATGAGTTGCAGACACGCCCAGAACATCAGGAAGAAGAAACCTATCTTCACTACCGTGATGACGGCTATCTTGAACCATTTGTTGAGTTTGCGAAGTCTGTAAAATCTGAAATCGAGGAGCCACGCGACGAGCGCATACGCCCCGAACAGCATTATGAACGGCAACGCCTGCAAATTTACGGTAAAAAAGCCTATCAGCGACGCGCAGACGTATGCCAGCAACGCGCCCGCAAAAGAATCTTTCGTCAACGGAAGCGCAACGCACAGCGCCGCTATCACGTTGACCGCGATGCGCATGGTCGGCAGATACCCCTGCACGACGACGGCTATCACCGCCAACGCACAGCTTACCGCCGACAACGCTATCACGTAACTGCGTTTCATATCAACAGCAAGGGATAAGATCTCCGCCCATGCACTCGCAGCAGCAGTCGCAGCATATAAGGGTCGAACAGGTGTTGCAGCACGCGTTCGCATTGTCCACGCTGCGGTCGTCCGCAGGGCGGCTATATCCGCCGCGCGTGTCCGCATAGCCCGTGCGTTGCTGACCCCCGCCGCCGTACGCCGCTCCGCTCCTCTGCTGCGCTCCGGCGTTGCCGCCGTTGTTGATCAGATCGGTGAGCCTGTCGTAAGTGCGCTTGTATTTTGCGTTCGAACCGTCGAGCGCCATCGCTATCTCGAGTTGGTTCTTGCTCTCGATGTGCCAGTTGCGTTTGTAATATATGATCGCCTGAACATAGTGCCACTCGGCGTCCCTGGGCTCTATCTTGTCCAGTTCGTTCTGCGCGTCGTCGAGTCTGCCCTGTTTGATCAGATCCTCGACGTGTCCGAGCACGTTGCCGAAATCGGATATCTTGACGCGGTTTTCCAGATCTTCCAGACAGTCGCGGTACGCGTTGTCGAGTTCGTTGAGCTTACGCGCCGCCTGCGCGCCCTCCTCGCCTTCGGCAAAGCGCTTTTCCTCGTACACTTTGCGCAGCGAGCGGTATGCTTCCTCCACTTGCTGCTGCGTCGCGTCGTTCCTGAGCCCCAATACTAAATACGGGTCCTTTTGCACTTGGTCGTCCTCCTTAACAATTCTTTGGTCTTTTCGGCAAGACCGTACCAGATTATATTCGTGACCACTCCTTCGTACGCTTTCAGTTCGACCTTATCGAAAGCGTCGCAGGCGCCGCGGTAACAGTCCCCGAGCGCAAATTCGAGAAAGTCTTTACGCTCGCGCAAAAACGTCTCGCGGTCTTTGAATTCGTATCCGACGAGCATACAGTTGTACTCGCCTTTCCTGAAGTCTTCTTCGACGTCGTCTATCGCGTCGGCGAAATAGACCCACTTGCCGATATAATATATCAGATCGCCGACGGCGTCTGTGTAGTCGTCTTTGAGTATCAGCCTCGTCGACTCCTTCATGAGCTGCGCGAAAGGGTGCGCCGCTCTGTCGGGTCCGCAGTTCGATCTCTCAGCCTCGGCAAGTTCGCGATATCCGTTTCCGACCGCCTGCGCGACCTCGGGCATCGCCTTGCACGCCTTTTTATAATGGCGTTTTACCAACACGGAGTCGATCATTTTGCGGATACGGCTCTTGTTGTCCTCCACGTCGTCGAGCAGTTTGTAATGCCCGAGTATCGTGTTGAAGTTCATCGCGTCGATCATCGTCGGATTGGGTCTCACGATCGACTTTTTGCGGAACGGATTGAGTATACATCCCTCCTGAGCGATCTCTGCCTTCTCGCCCCTTACCGCATGGAGCAACGCGATGTAAAAGGTCATGTCGTAATTGGTCGCGACGCGCATCGCCTGCGAGCAGTTCTTGCCTATCGTCTTGCACAGTCCGCAGTAAAACGCGCGGTACATCGTGAAGTCCTTGATAAACATATTGGGCTTGTCGGGCAATACGTATCCGAACATCAGACCAGCAACCCTATCTTCCGTTTGACGTCGGCGAGCGTCTTTGCGGCGATCGCCTGCGCCCTCTCTCTGCCGTCGGCGGCAACGGCGAGCAGTCCCGCCTCGTCGCTCATATATGCGTCGTACTTCTCGCGGAACGGCCTCAGCATCTCCACGACCGCTTCCGCGCACGCGACTTTGAGATGCCCGTACATTTTGCCTTCGAACGCCTTGACCTCTTCTTCGACGGTCTTTCCTTCCGCGCTGGCAAGTATCGTGAGAAGATTGCTCACGCCGGGCTTATTCTCGGGATCGAAAACGATCTCCAAACCGCTGTCGGTGACCGATCGCTTGATCTTCCGCGCTATATCGTCAGCGCTGTCGAGAACGCTTATAACGCCGTTGGGATTGGGATCGGACTTGCTCATCTTGGAAGTCGGATCCTGCAGGCTCATGATCTTGGCGCCAGTCTTCGTCAGTCTGCCCTCGGGCACTACGAACGTTTCGCCGTAGATATTGTTGAAACGCTCGGCAATATCCCTCGCTATTTCGATATGCTGCATCTGATCCACGCCCACGGGCACCTGATCGGACTTGTACAGCAATATGTCCGCCGCCATCAGCACGGGATAATCCATAAGCCCCATATTGATGTTGTCGCTGTGTTTTGCGGACTTATCCTTGAACTGCGTCATCCTGTTCATCTCTCCGACATAGGTATAGCAGTTCAGCAGCCAGCACAGCTCGGCGTGTTCGTGAACGTGCGACTGCACGTAAAGCACGCTCCTTTTCGGATCGATGCCCGCCGCGAGCAGCAACGCCAGAAAAGACACCGAATTGCGGCGAAGTTTTTCGGGATCCTGCCTTACGGTGATCGTGTGCAGATCCGCCAGAGCGAAAATGCAATCGTTCGCGCCGTCGGCCTGTATATCGCGCCAATTACTTACCGCGCCGATGTAGTTGCCGAGGGTCATCATGCCCGACGGCTGTATCGCACTGTAAATAACACGCTTTTTCATGTCCGTACTCCTTTATTCTTGTATTCGTTTTGCGTTATTATAACATATAATACGCGCAAAGTAAAACGAATACCGACGGCGCCGACGTTTTTATCGCGCCGCATTGCGGATATATTATCGCTTATATTGATTAAACCGCGATTAAAACCGCGCAATTTACGCCGTATAAGCCCGTTTTCGCTCCCGAAGCGCCGTTTTGCGCCGAAAACGGTACGTCCGTCTTACATTCCCTCTTTACAGCGCGACCGGTTTCGGATATAATTGAGGTATGAGAGATTACAAACTGCCGATATACGAGCGCGAAGACGCGTTTCTGAGCAAATATGCCTTTAAGTCGCGCGATACCGCAGGCAGGGTCCGCCCGTCGGAGCCCTGTCCGATGCGCACCGAATTCATACGGGACCGCGACAGGATCATCCACAGCAAGTCCTTCCGCAGGCTCAAACACAAAACGCAGGTCTTCATATCCCCCGAAGGCGATCATTACCGTACGCGGCTCACGCATACGCTCGAAGTAGCGCAGATAGGGCGCTCCGCAGCGCGCGCCCTGCGCCTCAACGAAGATCTGACCGAAGCTATCGCGCTGGGGCACGACCTCGGTCATACGCCTTTCGGGCACGCGGGAGAAAAGGTTCTTGACGAACTGATCGAAGGCGGTTTCAAACACAACGAACAAAGCCTGCGCGTCGTCGAACTGCTCGAAAACGACGGCGAGGGGCTCAATCTCACTTACGAAGTACGCGACGGGATCGTCAATCACAAATACAGCGGCACGCCCTGCACTCTCGAAGGCGAAATCGTCAAATTCGCCGACCGCTGCGCATATATCAACCACGATATCGAAGACGCCATATCCGCGGGCGTCCTTACGTCGGACGACCTTCCCCGCGACTGTGTGCAGGTGCTGGGCGACACCAAAAGCCGCCGCATAAATTCCATGATAACGGACCTCGTGGAAACAAGTTACGACAAACCTTTCGTAAGACAATCCGAGCTGTTCGCCGACGCTACGCTCAGACTGCACGCGTTCATGTTCGACAGCGTTTACACCAATCCCGTGGCAAAAGGAGAAGAAAAAAAGACAAAACGCCTTATAGAACTTCTGTTCGACTTTTATATGAAAAACCCGAAACAGATGCCGGATTTTTATCTTTCTCTGCTCGACTCCGCCCCTCTCGACCGCGTGGTCGGCGATTACATAGCCAGCTTCACCGACCGCTATGCCGTAAGGAAATTCAAGGAAATTTTCGTGCCTCAGGGCTGGAACGTTTAGTCCTCTCCGAAGACGACCGAATGCGGCATGATATACGAGAGCGCGGCTTTTGCCGTGCTTTTTCGTATCCGCCGTTTTCGCTCTGACAGCCGCGCTCCCGCGATCCGTACGCGTCTTATCCGATACGCGCGGAAGTCCTCGCAGGGGATTTTCCGCATGCGCTTTTTACGGGCGCGGATAAGACTCAGACGCGGCGCCGTCCGGGACCGAACCGCGGTATGCAGACAAAACGGCTTTTGCGACGAGCCTCACATCGAAGCCGCGGCGCAAAAGCCGTCTTTATTTACGTATACCGAGCGCAGTTGCGCGCGTTTCAGACTTCGGTGACCCAACCGAATTCGTCTTCGTATCTCTCCTGCTGGATACCCGTTATCTTGTCGTAGAGGAAAGCGGTTATCTTACCCATTTTTCCGCCGCCGACTACCATATCTTTTCCGCGATAGCCTATAACGCCGACAGGCGAAATGACCGCGGCGGTGCCGGAGCCGAAGCTCTCTTTGAGAGTACCGTTTTCGTATGCGGCTACGATCTCGTCCATCGAAATGCGGCGTTCGCTTATCTTATAGCCGTATTTTTTCAGCACTTGGATACAGCTGTTGCGGGTTATACCGGGCAGTATGCTGCCGACAAGCGCGGGAGTGACCACTTCGTCGCCGATGACGAAGAAGATGTTCATCGATCCGACCTCTTCGACGTATTTGTGTTCTTTGCCGTCCAGCCAGAGCGCCTGATCGTAGCCCTTGGAATTGGCGATCTCGCCGCCCATCAGCGAGCAAGCGTAATTGCCGGAGCACTTAGCCTCGCCCGTGCCGCCGATGAAAGCCCTTACGAGTTCCTCCTCGACCAATATCTTGGTGGGTTCGAGACCGTTGGCATAATACGATCCGACGGGAGAAAGTATTATGCAGAAAGTATATTTGTGGCTTGCGTGCACGCCGAGCACTTCTTCGTTTGCGAACATGAACGGTCTGATATACAGCGCGGTGCCGGGCTCGGTCGGGATCCAATCCTTCTCGAGTCTGAGCAGTTCGAACAGCGCGGCTTTGACCGATGCCGCGTCGATCTCGGGCATACACATACGGCGCGCGGAATTGTTCATACGGACGAAGTTGTCGTCGATCCTGAATACCGTGATCTTCCCCTGCGCGTTCTTGTACGCTTTCGCGCCTTCGAAAATGCTCTGCGCATAGTGAAGAACATTGGTCGCGGGCGCCATCGCAAACGGCGCGTACGGCACTATCTCCGGCTCCTGCCATGCCCCGTTCTCGTAGTTCATGACCAACATATGATCGGTGAAATACTTACCGAATCCGAGTTTGGAAAAGTCCGGCTTTTGCTTCAATTCTTTTGCCAAAGTTATTTTCATATCACACCTCTTCAAGGTAATGTTTTCTCTGTATCGTATCCGAAAAAACACGTGCCCGTGTAGGTCAAACGCATATTTTTCGGATCTGCCGACAACGCCTCGTCCAGTTTGCCGCGCCTATCCTGCGGGACGGCGAATCCTATCTTTACGCTGTCCGAGTAATCGCATCGGGTCACTTGTCCGCCCGCGTTCTCTATCGCCTTGCGCGCCTGTGCCGCCCGCGGATAATCGACGTCTATCTCGCCCGTGTCGCTGCTCACGAACCTTTTCAGTCCCGCATGCGAAAGCGCGTCCGCCACGCACCCCGAGTACGCTCCCACAAGCCCCGAAGCGCCGAGTTTCACTCCCCCGAAATACCTGGTGACGACCGCGAGCGTCTTGCCCGCGCCGCGTTTTCTCAGCACTTCCAGCATAGGCATCCCCGCCGTGCCGGACGGCTCGCCGTCGTCGGAAAACCTCTGCACCAGACCGTATTCGTCCGCTATATACGCATAGCAGTTATGCGTGGCGTCGGAGTGTTCTTTCTTTATTGCCGCGATCTTTGCCGCCGCGTCGTCCGCGTCATCGACCGCAACTATCCTTGTGATGAACCTCGATCTTTTGATCGTGACTTCTTCGCGGTAGTCGCCTGCCGCGCCGAGATACGAACTCATTCGGACAATATCTTTATATGAGATTTCTTGCCCTTGTGGAGCACCACTCCCGCCGCAAGTCTGTCTGCGGATACGGTATAGTCGAAAGACGCGATCTTTTCGTCGTCTATCTTTACGCCGCCGCCGGTAATGAGATTGCGCGCTTCGCTTTTGGACTTGCACACTTTGGCGGCGAGCATGATATCGATTATGCCGTTCGTATCGGGCGACACCTTGACCGTGGGCATCTCTCCGCCTTCTCCTCCGAACGCCGCGCGCGACTGCGCGAGCGCCTTGTCGGCCTCTTCTTTTCCGTGAACGATGGCGGTGACTTCGTATGCCAATCTCTCCTTTGCGACGTTTATGCGCTCGTCGCGATAACGGCAAAGCTCCGCTATCTCGGGAAGATCCACGTAAGTCAAAAGTTTAAGACATTTCTCCACGTCGGCGTCGTCGGTATTGCGCCAGTACTGGAAGAACTCGTAAGGCGTGGTCTTTTCGGCGTCGAGCCACACCGCGCCTTTCTGGGTCTTGCCCATCTTTTTGCCTTCCGACGTCGTAAGAAGCGTGAAAGTCATCGCAAACGCCTCTCCCTGCTCCTTACGCCTTATAAGATCGGCTCCCGCAAGGATATTCGACCACTGATCGTCGCCGCCGCACTGGAGTTTTACGCCCATTGTGCGGTACAGGTGGAGGAAGTCGTAACTCTGCATGAGCATATAGCTGAATTCGAGGAACGAAAGCCCCTTTTCCATACGGGACTTGAAACACTCCGCCGTCAGCATCTTGTTGACGGAAAACTGCGACCCGATATCGCGCATGAATTCGAGGAAGTTGAGTTTGTCCAGCCATTCGGCGTTATCGACCATGACTGCGGCGTTCTCTCCTTCAAAACTCAGGAATCTCGACATCTGCACCTTGAAACAGGCGACGTTGTGTTTTATCGTTTCGTCGGTCATCATCTTGCGCATATCCGTTCTGCCGGACGGATCGCCGATTTTGCCGGTGCCGCCGCCGATAAGGATAACGGGTTTGTGTCCCGCTTTCTGCATATGGCTCATCGCCATGAGCGCGAGGAAGTGTCCGACGTGCAGACTGTCCGCCGTGGGATCGAACCCGATATAGAACGGGACGCTTTCCGAACCGAGAAGTTTGTAAAGATCCTCCTCGAATACGACCTGTTTGACGAATCCCCGTTCTTTCAGCGTGTCGATCACGTTGCGTGCCATAAATATATACTCCTTTCTTCGATTATATTGAGATAATTATAACACCATATCGCCGATAAGTAAAACGATATTTCCGTTTTATGTTCTTTTGCGCGCGATTTTTACGCGCGCGGCAGATAAAGCTGTCCGTATATATTTTCGTTTATTACGCACACACTTACGGCGATGAAAAGACCCAACGTAAAACTTCTGCTGTGTATAGCCGCTCTCGCCATTGCCGTGACCGCGGTACTGCTCTACACATCGGGCGCCGGGGACGCGAATTACGCCGCGAACACCGTTTCTCTGCAACTGTATTCCTCCGCGCGGAACTCCGCGCCGCAGCTGCCCGCAGTCGGAAGCGGCGAAGAAGAAAAACTTTACGACTCTTTGATCTCCTATCTTAAAGAGGCGTTCGACAGCGTCTCTCTTTCGAGGCTGACCGAACTGGCGCGCGGACAAGTCGATATGTCGTGGGACAAGGCGATCGGCATTGCGAAACGCCTGTCGGAACGCACGTAACGATCGACGAACGACAGAAAACGCAAGCTTTAATAATATCGATACCTCAACAACATATGCACCGCTGAGCAATGTCACCGCGTGCGCTAAGTATGCTTCTACCGACCAACGAATAAATTATTGATCTGTATAGCGCGCGTCGACCGCAAGACGTTGTAGGCAAGTATTTTGAAGTAGTTTGCCATAATTTCGGCTCAACTCGGAAAGGCAAAAAGCGCGGCAAGTGCGTGCGCAACCGATAAATTTTCAGACGGCAGAAAAAATATTATGAATTGAACGGCGCGGCATCGACCGCAAGACGTTGTGAGCGATGATCTTTTGAAGTAGTTTGCCAATAATTTCGGTTAAGCTCGGAACGGCGCGGGGCGTGGCAAGTATGTGCGCTACCGATAAGTTACCCGGCAACAGAAAAAATATTATGAATTGAACGGCGCGGCATCGACCGCAAGACGTTGTGAGCGATGTTTTTTGGAGCATTTTGCCAATAATTTCGGTTAAGCTCGGAACGGCGCGGAGCGCGGCAAGTATGTGCGCTACCGATAAGTTACCCGGAAACAGAAAAAATATTATAAATTGAACGGCGCGGCGTCGATCGCAAGACGTTGTGAGCGATGATTTTTTGAAGCATTTTGCAAATAATTTCGGCTCAACTCGGAACGGCGCGGAGCGCGGCAAGTGCGTGCGCAACCGATAAATTTTCAGACGATGCAAAGCGGCGGCGCGAGGGTCAATACTCTTGCGGTATTAGCCGAG
>DVKK01000023.1 GCA_018716085.1 Candidatus Ornithoclostridium excrementipullorum
TTTCCGCTTCCGCAGGAGCAAAACGCCGATACTCGTATTCGCGTTCGTCGCCGTGATATTGCTTTCCGTATTAGTCGGACTTACCGTTGGAGCGTCGAATTTCGTGCCCGATCCCGATTTCGGAAAAGATACCGCGATTTGGGAGGGCGAAGATATCCCGTATAAGACCGTCTATGAATATCTGGTCGGGATAGGATACGAGCGGTTGCAAAGCGGCGGTCTTTCCGAAGAGGAAAGGCACGCCGTAGAAATGGATATCGCAAGATACGAGTATTTTCTTGAAACGGACACCGACGAACGCGATTATTACGATATGCGTTACGAGTATTCGTTCGGTGGAGCGTATTGGATGCAGGCGCTTTTTTTTGTAGGGATATGGACGAGCATAGCCGCGGCTCTCGTCGTATCGATATGGTTTTTCCCGGGCGCAAAGAGCGGAGTGTTGAGAACGGAATTTCTTACCGGCACGCCGCGCCGAGCTCTGTGGACGGGAAAGACGGGCGCCGCGGTATCGGCGTCGGTCGCGGTTCCCGCGGTATTTTCGACCGCTATGCTGATCGCGGCTCTTTGCGCAAGCGACGTGCGCTTTCTCGCGGAAGACGGACTGTTCACGCGTGTGTACGGCATATCGGTGTTCGCTCAGTGGATCGCCGAGACCGCCGCTATGTGCGCGGTCGCAGTGCTGACGTCAGCTTTCGTCAACGTCGTCACCTGCCTTTCGGAAGATTCCGCAATCGGGGCGGTCGTTCCGAGCGTTGCGATATTGATGCTGACGCTGGGAATGTACGTTCTGACTTCTATGATCCCTTCGATAAAGATCGGCAATACGACGGCGACGCTGTTTCCGTTTATCGGTCTCGCAACGGCGTCTTTCGACGACGGAGCGAACGCCCTGTTCGGAATAACCGTATCCGTACACGCGGCAGCCGCCGCGCTATGTTTCGCCGTATCTTATGCGGCGTTCAGGAGGAAAACTTCGTGAACAGATATTTTATCGCCGCATTCAAAGCGGAAAGCAAGTTGTTCCGATCGGTATTTTCGGTCGCGGTCTTTATATCCGCCGCGCTGATATTGACGCTGATAACGGTCTATATCGCGTCGGACGGAGATCGATACAAAACCCCCGGGGAAAGCCGCGAGGTATACGAACGAAGGCTTGCCGAGACCGAAGCCGAGCTCGCGCTGTATGACGACCCGTCCTCGGCTCAGGGACCCATCGGAGGAGAGGATGTGAGAACGGCTCTGCTTGTCCGAAGAGCGCTGCTTTTGCGATATCTCTCCACGGATACCGACGCCAACGATTATATTTTGATATATCCGTTTGCGTCGTCGTTTTCCGATTATTCCCAGAGTTCGGAGACCTACAATTCATTTGCGATCGTAATACCCGTATTCGGAGTTTTATGCCTGGCGCGCGGGATATGGCGTATCTCGACGCTCAGCGGCGGTAAGGCGAAAATGCGATTGTCGGGAGATTGCTCGCGCGGGAACTGTTTCGGCGCGGGCGTTGCGCTGGACGGGATCGTTCTCGGCGCGCTGCTGACGGTCGTTGCCGTGCTGCGCGGCGTTATAGCGGCTTCGGCGAGCACGCGGTTTTATTATTTTACCGAAGGTCCCGACGTTACGTTCGGAAGCGTGCACGAGTTGTTTTTCGCCCAATTCGCGGCGGCGGTCGTTTTCGGCGCGGCGGCATATTTCGGAGGATGTCTGAGCGCTTCCGTTACGAACAGAATGCGTGCCTTAGCGGGGGGATCGCTGTCCGTTGCGGCGATAGGGGTGTTAGTCGCGATCGGCGCTTTGCTTGACTACGTCGTGCCGGACGCTCCGTTCATGCCGACCAACGCGCCGCTGTTGGGGATCGCATTCTGTCAGGGCGGATTCCGCGAATATGTCTGGTATCTGCAATTTGCGGCTTGCGCGGCGGCAGCCGTGGCGTTTGCGCTTCTCGCAAGACGCAGATACTGCCGCAGGGTAGAGATAGGGTAGAGCCCCTGTCGATATTGCCGCGACGCGACGTAAACATTGTCTGCTCGAAACAGTCCGAGATAGCGCATATCTCGACCGATTATCAAGTCTTCGGCGATAATTTTGCGGAAGATATTGCCACCGTGCTCCCGTTGTGTTATCCTTTAATAAGGAGGCGGGAGTTTTTCCTGATATCTTATGCTGATTTTGAAAGACATAAACAAAACGTACGGACAGAAGCACGTATTGAAAGGAGTGGACCTGACGGTCGGAGACGGACGGGTGTGCGGACTGCTGGGACTCAACGGCGAGGGCAAGAGCACGCTGATGAAGATAATCTGCGGACTGGCGTTTCCCGACTCGGGGACGGTCGAGGCTGACGGCAGAGTAATAAGCCCGGGGGACGCGCCTCTGAATATAGGCGCGATGATAGAAACTCCCGCGTTTTACGGCGGTCTGAGCGGATACGACAATCTCGAACTCATGCGGAAGATGTGTCCCGACGTGCCGAAAGAGAGGATAGGAGAAGTGCTGCGCGTTGCCGGGATCGCAAGCAATGCGGGCGTGAAATACAAGTCGTATTCTCAGGGGATGAAACAGCGCCTTTACTTTGCGTTTGCGCTGCTCAAAAAGCCGCGGGTGCTGATCCTCGACGAGCCGTTCTCCAACGTGGATCCCGTGAGCGTGAAGCTGTTCGAGGACGTGATAAAGGCAATGGCGGGGGACGGATGCACGGTGCTGATATCGGGGCATATAATAGCCGAGTTAAAGAACGTGTGCGACTGCGCTGCGATATTGGACGGCGGAGTGATAAAGGCGTATTACGACGATCTCGGCGCGATAGACCTCGAGAAGGAATTCTTGTCGACGGTATCGTCGAGCGGGGACGTGCGATGAACAAAGCGTTCGGGACCGCGTTTTTCCGCTTCCGCAGGAGCAAAACGCCGATACTCG
>DVKK01000024.1 GCA_018716085.1 Candidatus Ornithoclostridium excrementipullorum
AAGAAGGAGAGAAGTAGGCTATGAAAATCGCGATCGTCGAAAGACGCAAGACGAGCGCGGGCGCGGAAGTCGTCGCACGGGAGATCGCGGCGGCACTGCCCGAAGCGCACATCGAAAAATTTTCCACCGCAGTCGCGGCTATAAAAAGCAAGATTGATTTCGATCTCATCTTTGCGGACGGCGTATCGGCAGGCACGCTGCGCAGATCCCCGTTGCTGAAAGACAAATTCGACGGCGACGGATCGGAGCGCCTGGCGGTCGACGCGGGAGGCACGCTCCTCATCTACGACGTATTGACGGGCAAAGCGGAAGAAAAGCCGTCGATCTTCGCCCTCGGCGAAAGTATGCCGCTTTACGCCTCTTTCGACGACATAGACGACAATTTCGAACGAGCCGACAAAGGGCTTCGTATCATGGGCAGATCGGACGGATCCGAACTGTTTGCGGTCTGCAGCGGACAAGATCTCGTGCTTGCGCGCAGAGCTTTCAACGCTCCCGACGGAGCTTTCGCCGTGGCGCAGACGGGCTCGGAGAGGCTGATATCGCAGATATTTTTCGACGCCGACGGCGCTACCGTCGGAGACAGAACGTATACGTACGAGGAGTGCGAAGACCTGCCCGTGATCGTTTACGGAACGGTGGACAAGATATACCGCGGCGTATTCGCATAGATACGCGGCGCGCAATACTCATACATATCTTTCGCCTTGCGCATAAGGCGCAGACAAGGGGACGCGGCGCGTCCCCTTGTTTTCACATCAGCAATTCTCCGTCGTCGCTGTCTATGACCTGCATAACTTGCAGCTCGACGCCCTTTTCCGCGTCGACGTACACGAAGTATTTATAGTCGTCGAACACGCCGTAGACCTCGTAGCACAGCTTCTCCGTTCCTCCGCCGACGGGGATGACCGCAAGTCTGACGCTGCGGATATCGAGTTTTCCGTCATAAAGCGCGCGTACCTCTTCCTCCGTTACGGTGACGCTGTAATCCACCTCGTCTTCCCTGTTGTGGTTATAGATATATTCGAGCGCTTCGAATCCTATGACCTTACCCGTCTGCAACGACACCTTTATCTTTATCATGTCGGGATACATGATTATTCCGTCGTATTCGTAGCACAGATTGACGAACAGTTCGCTCTCCGATACCGTGCTCCATACCGCCTTCATGTTGTCGTAGCCGTGGGTCTGACAGTACCTCTCCGCGACCGCTACTCCCTCTTCCGTTCCGTAAGTCGGCATGATCATCTCTTCGTACAGGTCGAACATGACCAGATGCCCGCCCTTTTTGCTTATCTGCGCGCTTCCGCTCTTGCCCTCCTCCGTCGTGAATTCGAAGAGATAGGAATCGAAATACCCGGTGCAGACCGACACGAATTCCACGCCCGTGACCTCGTATTCCGACAGGTATTCGGATACTTTTTCCGCCGCCTGTTCCTGCGATACGTCTTCGCCTTTGAGCGCGTGCGGAGTGGGATCGTCCAATCCGTCGCTGAAAGGTCCGTCGTATATCAGCGTGGGATACTTTATCGCGTCTTCCGCCACGTCGTCCACGATGTCGGCAAACGGATCTTCCTCGCCTATCGCTTCGACGAAATAGTATCCGTCGATCTGCATATTCTCCTGCATAGATCCGAGTTTGGTCCCCAATTCGAGCGTGACCGAATGCAGATTATCCAAAAGCTCGTAGTCCTCGTCCGTTATCGGTTCTTCGTAATCGATCTTTTTGATGATATATTTACTGAAATCCTGTACCTGATTGCAGAACTTTATCGTTGCTTCGAGATGATAATCTCCCTGCGACAGCGAGTTAAGACATTGACCGGCGAGTTCGGCGTTTATCGCGGTGTTGAGCATCAGTTCCGTCTGCATAGCCTGCGTGGAAGCGATTTTCATTTTGGACAGATTGGTCTCGATGTCGAGCAGACTGTCCAGCAGTTTGAAATAATCCGATCGATAGCTGTTTTCGGCGTCGACTCTGGCGTCCTCGCTCTTCCCGACGTACACTCCGAGCAAAACGCCCAGCGTGATCGCCGCCGCCGCAAGCAACGCGCACACGATCGCAACGATTACGATTTTTTTCCTGCCCGTGTTCGTTTTCTCCATGTTTACCTCATTTTGCGAAGTTGTGTCTGCCTATAGAAAGCATTATCGGACGCGACCATATCCACGCGCTGGTCGCGGTGGAGGGATTGTAATAATATATACATCCGTTGGTGGGATCCCATCCGTTGAGCGCGTCGCGCGCGGCTTTGTACGCCGTATCGTTGGGTTCCAGATTGATCTGCCCGTCGCTGACCGCGGTAAACGCGTAAGGCTGATATATAACGCCCGCTATCGTATTGGGAAAGCTGCTGCTCTCCACCCGGTTGAGCACCACTGCGCCGATCGCGACCTGTCCGATATACGGCTCGCCGCGCGCCTCGGCGTAAATACATTTCGCAAGCAGATACAGATCCGACGACGAATACGAACTGTTGCTGCTCGAACTGCCGCTCAGCGTCATGCCGAGCGCCGCCGCCGTCTTTGCCCCCACTATCCCGTCGACCGTAAGGCCGTTGTTGGCTTGGAAGCGTTTGACAGCCGCCAACGTATTCGATCCGAATATACCGTCGACCGTACCGGCGTTATAGCCCCAGTTGTTGAGCTTGGTCTGCAAAGTGCGCACCTGATGCCCGCTGGAACCCACTTTGAGCACCGCGGCGCCGATCTCTTCGTCGCCTCCGTCCGGTAAAAACGCGAGTGCCGCCGTGAGAACGACGGCAAGCACCGCAAGCGCGCAGACGGATCTCATGATGATAAGTTTCTTATTCATATGCCTCCGATGTCAGCCGAAAAGCTCGGCGATCCCCCATACCGGGGCAGCGCCCGAACCGCTCTCCCATGCCTTGCGGCAGGATCCCGATATCGAGACCGTAACGGTCTTGCCGTCCGTCGAAACGGTCACGCCCGCGGCGTATCCTTCCCTTCTGAGAGCGGCGGCGCAAACTCCCGCTATGTATTCCTCTTCCCCCTCGAAGCAGCCTTTCAGCGGCTCCACCGCATGAAGCGCGGCTTGTCCCGCGCATACCGCCGCCCCGTCCATGTCCGACGGCGCGCATACTGTCACGACCGAGTCTTCGTCCGCAAAGACGTTGACTGCGACCACTGCCGCGACCAGTACGAGTATAAGACATACGGCGATCTTTTTCATGCTGCCTCCGGGCGGGATTATTGCCGCGCCCCTCGGGCTTTATACTCAGCTTGCGTTGCGGCGCATAAAAAAGGCCGCCTGTCGTAAGACAAGCGGCGTCGCGCATCCGAGCGTGCACGGTATTCAGATATATTCCACGGAATCGTCTTTCGGGAAAAGCAGACGCGCATACCCGCAGTCGCCGAAGCCGTCGCGCAGCAGACGCTCCGCCCTCTCCGTTTCGTTTAGCGGTATCATCGCGCAGACCGCGCTTCCGCTTCCGGTCATTACTGCGTCCCCGAACGCGTCATACATTCTGCGTTTCAGGTCGTCTATCCCGGGACAGAAAGAGATCGCGGCGGGCTCAAGCACGTTATATCTGTCGGCAGCGCCGCTCAGGACCGCATCTATGCCCGCGCCGTGCGTCGGCGAAAGATCGTATCGGCGGTAAACCTCGGCAGTCGAAGCTCCGTATTCGCGGCGTACCACCGCTACGGCGCAGTCCGCGGACGGAAGCGGAGAGAGTTCGCCTCCTCTGCCCTTTGCGCGCTTCCAGCCTCCCCTCATCATATATATCACGTCGCTGCCGACTTGCGCCGCGGCGGCGACGGCGTCCTCCTCGCTCATAAGCCCCCTGTCTACGGCATAACGGAAGAGCGCGCCCGCATCCGCGGACGATCCTCCCATTCCCGCGCCGAAAGGTATCCCCTTGTCTATCTCCGCGCGCAGAGCTCTGCCCGAAGCCTCCCGTATCTTTTCCGCCGCGCGGAAAGCGGTGTTTTCGACCCCGCAAAGAGCGCCGTCCATAAAGACCGTCGTCTTTTCGGCAAACGAAACGGCGAGCGCGTCTCCCGCGCCCACCGTGCAATTTATCATATCGAGCGTATGATAGCCGCCCTCGGCGCCCGTTATCTCGAGCGCGAGGTTGAGCTTTGCATACACTTTAAGTCGGTCCGCAGTCGTTCTCACGACTGCATTATATCATACCGAAAGCATTCTGTAAACCACGATCTTCTCTCCGCCTCTCGCGGGGAACCCCACCGACGGATTCTGTCTTTGCACCGCGGATTCCTCAACGCCGAGGCGCTTCGCTATATCCCATGCGGTATCTCCTTCCGCCGCCGACACGACTACGATAGCGTCTCCCGCGTCCGCTACGGGTGCGCCCTCTTCCAGCCCCGTCACTACGCAGGTCTCGCGGTGTTTCACCACGTACGACACGAAGGACAGCGCTGCGCCGACTTCGATCTCTCTGCCGCGTTTGAGCTTCGCGTAAAGATCGCAGCACGCCGCCGACGATATGACGGTATCTCCCGCCTCCACGCCGCGGGCCTCGTGCGAAAGCGCGTAAGGAAGTTCTATCTTCGTGGAATATATCGCGCCGTCTTCTCTCTCGTAGACCACGCAGACCGAAAGCACTCCTTCCGTCGTTATGCAGCCGTTTTCCGCATTCGCCGATACGAGATCGTTTTCGGCTATCTCCGCGCAGAGGACGCGCTTTGCATCGACGTCGTCCTCGGGGATATCGACGCTGCCGGCGATCCTTTCCCTGGACGTATACTCACCGCATATTTCATCGAAATTCAAACACGGGCGTGAAAAATCGAGTTCGCATACAGGCGAATACACGTCGGTAACAACGCTCTCTTCGGCGTTCTCGAACACAAAGCCCGACAGCCTTGCCGACACTTCGAGAGCAAGTACGTTCTCACCTTCCTTGCCGCCTACCGTGAGCGAACTCTTCTCGACGGTCACCGTGAGCAATGCGCTTGCGTTGTCGGGCGCTTCGACCGTCTCGCAGAACGGTATCACGATGTTTTTCTGCGCGACTTCCCCTTCGGACAGATAGGTGACGGACGCGCAGATCTCGCCGTCTATCTGAAGCCCCTTTTCCGCAGGAGTCTGTTTGCTTATCGCCGCGTCCGCAGAGTAGCAGAGTATCTTCTGCACGCTGACGCCGGACGCGTACTCGTCGTCGACCTTGAACTGTCTGTCCACTTCTCCCGCAAGCGTGGTGAGCGTTATCACATCCCTTTTCGCACAGACCCCGTCCGCCGACACGAACACTTCGAGTTCGGCTCCGTCCACGGCGACCGGCGACAGAGTAACTACGGTGCGCACCCTGACGGTACTGCCCGCAAGTTCCGTTTCCGTATCCGCGACCGACGCGCGCAAAAGCACCGAAGTGCTTTCCGTCACGCTTTCGTCGGTAAGTATCTTGGAAAAATCCGTAACGTAATCGGCGGAATCCACGCCGCCTTCCGTTTCATAGACGACCTTTACGCCGACTTTGCCCCCCGCCGCTATCTGCTTCGCCGCAGCGACCGCCCTTACGTCGTAAACGTCGCAGCGCACGCAAAGCAATTTGCGCACCTCCGCCTCGGCGTTGATATTGCACTCCAAGACAAACTGCCCCGATTCGAGTATGCGAATGCGGTCGAATTGGATATTTTTGGTTTCTGCCTGCATCTGACTGCTCCTCTGTGAGTTTTCTAAAACAAATATATGCCGTCCGCCGCGCGATATTCCCGCAAAGCGCGCCTTTTATCCTTTCAGCGAGACGTTTTTTCGGCTGTTTTTGTCTTTTTGCGTCGAATCCGACGAACTCACGAGTCCCGCGGTCGCGGAAACGGCAGTAAAAAAGCGGCTCCCGCCGCCTTTACCGTAATCTATGCCGAATCGCCGTGCGATCGCAGTTGATACGGTCGCTGTCTTTTAAGCCTGACTTTCGCTCTCTCCGTTGAAAAATTTGACGTTCTTGGTCAATACGTCGCTGTAAGAAAAGCAGTTGAGTTTGTCCTCGCTGTCTTTAACGGTGAACACCGCCTCGTACATATCCTGTATCCTGCCGCGGAATCTCTCGACCTTGTTCCTTCCCCTGTTGACGACGATAACGAGGTCCCTTCCGCAGAGCAGTCCGATCCTCGTGCGGCATGCGTCCAGCCTGCGCCTGATCTCTCTCATGGCGGTTATTATCTCCCGCTCATGCGAAAATATACATTTGTGACCGGGCTTACCTGCCTTTTCCGCTACTTTTTCCCCGTCGCTTCGATCCGCCGCGCTCAAGAGCTCCGCCGCCGATCGGTTTTTTCTCCTTTCCGAACCTCGCCGTTTCCGCCTTTGCGCTGCCGAACTCTTTCGCGGTCTCGGCGACCTGCACGGAAATTTTCCTCTTGCCGAGCTCCACGCCTTTCAGACCGAGGACCTTATCCTTGACGTCCGCCGTTACCTGCACGAACGAATACGTATCCCTTACCTTTACGTCCGTGATCTTGTGGGCGGGGATACCGGTCTTGGCTCCGACGAGTTTGAACAACGTCGCCTTGTCGAGCATATCGCGTTTGCCGACGTTGAGAAAAAACCTCTCTCCCGCCTCGGACGCGGCGGCTCGAGTGCGGTAAGAATGCTTATCGGAAGAATCTTTCGGCAGCGTATAGCATGCCGACGCGTCGTAGCGAGGCTCGATATGTTCGGGCGCGGATCCCGTCCTGCGCGCGTACTCGCCGATATAAATAAGCTGTTCGGGCTGCACGAGAGTATACGCCTCGCCGCTTCTCGAAGCGCGCGCGGTCCTGCCTATACGGTGTACGTATGCGTCGGCTTCGGGAGGCGGATCGAGATTAAAGACCGCCTGTACGTCGGGCACGTCTATACCTCTCGCCGCCACGTCCGTACCGACCAGACAATCCGCCTCTCCGACTCGGAAAGCCTTCATGGCGGCGGTGCGGTCCTTCTGATCCATTTCCCCGTGGAGAAGCGCGGCTTTTACGCCCTTGGAACTCAACGCGCGATGCACGCGTTCCGCGCGGAAGCGCGTATTACAGAATACTATGTATCTGCGATACCCGCGCTCCGCAACGATCGACCGCAGACACTCCACCCTCAGGCTGTCGGGCACGATCGCGTAGTATTGCCTCACGTCGGGTCGGCTCTCCGCGGAGGTGGTTTCCACTCGTACGGGAGAGCGCATCATGGCGGCGCAGAGCGCGTCGATCTCGTCGGGCAACGTCGCGGAAAACAGCAGATTTTGCCTGTCTGTGTTTATCTTCGATATTATCTTGCGCACGTCGTCCAGAAATCCCATTTTGAGCATCACGTCGCCTTCGTCCAGCACGAGCGTACGGAGCGACTTGATACGCAGGGTCTTTCTTTCCATATGATCGAGTATCCTGCCGACAGTGCCCACAACGATATGGGGCTTCTTGCGCAGAGCGTATAACTGCCTTTCGAAGTTCTCCCCTCCGTAGAGGACGGCTGTACGCACGCCTTCGGTGCGGCTCAGCATATCGCGGAACACTCCGCCTATCTGCATCGCAAGCTCCCTGGTAGGACAGAGTATGAGCGCCTGCACGCCGCCGTCGGGATCGGTTTTGTCGATTATCGGCAGAGCGTACGCCAACGTCTTGCCGCTGCCGGTAGGCGCTTTCGCGATCACGTCCTCCCCCGCCGCGATGTGCGGGATCGCCTTTTTCTGTATGTCGGTCGCCGAAGTTATGCCCTTGTCCGCGAGCGCCGCTTTGACGCCGTCCGAAAAAACCGAAAATATTCCGTCCATGGATATATGATACAACAAAACTTGCTTTTGCACAAACCAAATCGTATAATATAGTCATGAAAACGGTATTGATCACAGGCGGGACCCGCGGCATAGGGAAAGCCGTTGCGGAAGCTTTCGCCGACAGAGGTTACGCCGTAGGGATCGTTTACGAAAAGAACGACGCGGCAGCAAGCGGTCTATTGACCGAATTTGTCGCAAAAGGCGTATTCGCCGTAGCGGAAAAAGCCGACGTTTCCGACGCCGGACAATGCCGCAGGGCGTATTCCGCCATACGCGGCGCGCTCGGCGCGATCTCCGTGCTCGTCAACAACGCAGGCATAGCCAAGATAGCTCCCCTGCCCGATCTGTCGGACGACGAAGTATCGCGGATACTTGACGTAGACCTCAAAGGGGCGGTCAATATGACGAAATGCGCCTATTCCGACCTCGCCGATACGAAGGGTCTTCTGCTGAATATATCGTCAGTATGGGGAGTGCGCGGAGCCTCGTGCGAAAGCGTCTATTCCGCCGCAAAAGGCGGTCTGATCGCGTTTACCAAGGCAATGGCGAAAGAACTCGCCCCGTACGGAGCCAGAGCAAACTGCATCGCTCCCGGAGTGGTCGAGACCGAGATGAACTCGTGCCTGAGCAAAGAGGAACTGAGCGAAGTCGTATCGTCGATCCCCCTCGGCAGATGCGCATCGCCCGCAGAGATAGCTTCTCTTTCCGTATTCCTCGCCGGCGACGGCGCCTCCTATATAACGGGACAATGCATAGGCGCGGACGGGGGGTTCGGGCTGTAACTCCGCATTTCGATAAGGCGCGCGGCGGTTCTTGAAGAATTTTCGCGCGTTTTGTAATATTTGTGTAAAAAATCTATTGACACAACGCCGTTTTTGTTGTAAATTATATTTACTTTCCCGTGAGGGAAAGTTTGGGAGAGAGCGGTCGTTTACCCGAGAGGTTTGCGGCTGCTTTTTTGTTTTGTCCGCAGAGGACGGTACCCGACGGACTGCGGACGGCTCTTTTGCATATCGTCTATGCTTCCCGCCTTGCTAATACGGCAAGTATTGACCTGCGGCGCTCGGCATGACGAATATACAAAAGCCCTCGCCCGCACTCTCGCCTCGTTCCGTCCTCTGCGGACAGACTTTTTTTCTTTTATACCTTGTTCTTTCTCAGGTGCGCTGCTTCGCGCTGCGACTTCCGACTCTGCGCCTTATATTCGTCTCTGCGGACAGACTTTTTTCCTTCTCTTCGCTATGCCCTTTGCCGATACGGCAAGTATCGATCTGCGGCGCTCGGCATGACGAATATACAAAAGCCCTCGCCCGCACTCTC
>DVKK01000025.1 GCA_018716085.1 Candidatus Ornithoclostridium excrementipullorum
TCAATTCGCTAAGAAAGCAGTTGTTTGCTTTTTTCAAAGCCTTCCCTGCTCCCTTCCTTCCTATTCGGTTTTCAATGTCCTCGCTATCGCCTTTCCGCGACAGCCTTATGATTGTACCACAAGGATATTTTAATGTCAACTTTTTTTTAATTATATCGAAAATAATTTTCGACTTTTTCCGCGGGGGCGAAAATGCCTCCCGATCGGTCGGAAACACGGCGTCCGCCGACGCGCTTTTACCTGTTCCCTGAGTCGTCGGCGCGCTCGATCTGTCCGCCTCCGAGGCATTCCTCCCCGTCGTAGATCACGGCATACTGCCCCGCGGCTATCGCGCGCTGAGGTCTTTCGAATTCCAACCTGACGCCGTCGCCGATCCGCTTCGCGCGCGCTTTCTGCAAAGGCTGACGGTGTCGTATCCGCGCCATACAGTCGAACTCGTCCGCGTCCGGCTCTCCCGATATAAAATTGAAAGCGTCGCACTCCAACGCGCTGCGGTAGAGCGCGCTTTCGCTCTGCGAAACGTACAGCACGTTGCCCGTCACATCCTTGCCGACCACGAACCATCTGCCGTCTTCCGCGCCGTCCACGCCTCCTATGCCCAGCCCCCTGCGCTGTCCGAGGGTATAATAGAACACCCCGTCGTGTTCTCCGAGCAATTCGCCTTTGTCGCTCCTGATCTCGCCTTTTTTCATCGGGAGATACCGCGACAGGAACTCGCGGAAATTCCGCTCGCCGATAAAGCATATACCGGTGCTGTCCTTCTTGCGCGCGGTCGACAATCCGAATTTCTCCGCGAGTTCTCTCACCTGCGGTTTGAGCATATCCCCGATCGGAAAGATAACGTCGTCGAGCTGTTCGCCGCGTACCTGATTGAGAAAATACGTCTGGTCTTTGTTCTCGTCCGCGGCGCGCAGAAGACGGTTCTTTCCTCCGTCGCGGCGTATGCGGCAGTAATGCCCCGTGGCGATCAGATCCGCGCCCATCTTCCGCGCCTGAGCCACGAACGGCTCGAACTTTATCTCCCTGTTGCAGAGTACGTCGGGATTGGGCGTGCGCCCCTTGGCATATTCGTCGAGAAACTGTCTGAACACCCTGTCGTAATACTCGTCTGCGAAATCCACGCTGAAATACGGAATGCCGAGTTTGTCGCACACGCGCCTTACGTCGTAAAAGTCCTCGTCCGCGGTGCAGTTGCCTCCGTCGTCCGTTTCGTGCCAGTTGCGCATGAACAGTCCTATCACGTCGTACCCCTGCTCTTTGAGCAAGGCCGCGGCAAGCGAACTGTCAACTCCGCCGCTCATCCCGACCACTACCTTTTGTGCCATATCCGTATTATAACACGAATACGTGTTCAATGCACGCTTTTGACGGTATGCGGCGGCGTTATTGCCGCGCCGCCGGTTCTTCCGTTCCGAAGATACGAAAAGCGGCGTATCGGCACATTGCCGCATACGCCGCGCACTCCGAAAGCTGTCTTACAGGCTTTCTTTGAAGATCTTTCTGATCTCGTCTTCGGTCAGGACCTTATACCCGCCCTGCATGACAAGCGTGGACGCCACCAGTCCGTCGATCATCTCCTCAGTGGCTCCGAGTTCGGAGATATTCATCACCAGACCTATCTCGCGCATCCAGCGCTCCATTGCTTCGAGCCCTTCGTTCGCAGTCTGTTCGTCGCTCTTGCCGTCGGGATCTATTTCCCAGACCGCAGTCGCGAATCTCTTGAATTTGGCAAGTCCGTACTTCATAATGTGACGATAGTAAGGCAGCGACACCGCAGACAAAGTCATGCCGTGCGTAGCGTCGGTATGAGCGCCGACCGCCTGTCCCAGCATATGGACTTCCCAGTCCGTGCTCTTTCCCATAGCGATCAGCGTATTGAGAGCCCACGTCGCCGTCCACATGATGTTGCTTCTCGCCTCGTAGTCGAGCGGATCTTTCGCCGCGATTCGCGAACTGTGCACGAGCGAGCGCATAAGTCCCTCTGCGATGTAATCGGACGTATTGTCGTCCTCGCCCGAGAAATACTGCTCCATGATATGCGACATGATGTCGAAGCACCACGATACCATCTGATACTTCGGCAGCGAGAACGTGAACGTGGGATCCAGCACCGAAAACTTGGGGAATATCCTGTCGCCGAACACGTGCCCTATCTTCAATTTCTGCGCATGGTTCGTGATGACCGAGCCTCCGTTCATCTCGCTCCCTGTTCCGACCATGGTCAGCACACAGCCTACGGGCAAAGTCTTTTCGACAGCGTCCTCGAAGCGGATATAGTATTTTTCCCACGGGTCTTCGTCGCAATATACCGATATGGATACCGCCTTGGCATAGTCGCAGACCGAACCTCCGCCTACGGCGAGTATCAGATCCGCTTTGCACTCACGCGCTCTGCGCACGCCTTCGTACAGCTTTTCCACCGTAGGATTCGGCATTACTCCGCCGTCTTCGTATATTTCCTTTCCGTTGGATTTCAAAGCCGCGACGACCTTGTCGTAGATACCGTTCTTCTTTATCGAACCGCCGCCGTACACCAACAGCACTCTCTTGCCGTATTTCGGAAGTTCTTCGTCAAGTCCCTTGAGCGCACCCTCGCCGAAATACAGTCTCGTGGGGTTGCAAAAAGTAAAATTACCGAGCATTTTTCTGTCCTCCTGCAAATATCGATCCGTTGCATCGCCCTGCCGCACAAGCCGCCGGCGAAGCTTTTTCGGATATGCGGACGGCAAGTCCGTCCCTTTTCGCTATCTCAAAGCGTATCCGCCCACTCTTTCAGCTCGCTCTCGCCGACCGACGCCGAGAATCTGCGTACCGGCATCATCTCCGAGTCCGGGCAGCTCTTGTGCAATACGCTTCCCGTCTTGCCGGGAGCGCTGCCTCCCGAAGTGCAGAACGGCGCGATCTTTTTGCCTTTGAGATCGTAACTTTCCAAAAAAGTGTTGACGATGGTCGGAGCTACGTACCACCATATCGGGAAACCTACCATGATCAGATCGTAATCCGCCATATTTTCTACCCTGTTTGCGATCTCGGGACGAGAATCGGGGTCTTTCATCTCGATGCTGCTTCGGCTGTGTTTGTTCATCCAATCCAGATCGGCGTCCGTATAAGGCACCTTGGGAACTATCTCGAAAAGATCCGCGCCCGTTGCCGCCGCCAGCTTTTTCGCCACGCGTTCGGTCACCCCCGAACAGGAAAAATATGCCACCAATTTTTTCATACAGCTATACCTCCGTTGCTTACCTATATTATATTTTTGTCCTTCTCCGATGTCAAATACCGTTATTTTATCCGTAGTCATGCCTTTTCGGCATGGTTTCAAGTTAGCGATAAAACAATCTCAAACAGCTCGAATAACAACGAATTATTAGAGGTATTAT
>DVKK01000026.1 GCA_018716085.1 Candidatus Ornithoclostridium excrementipullorum
GATCAGACTTCTTTTGCCGTAGCGTTCACTTTGACGACGGCGCTCTTCTGAGAAACGTAGGAGTCCATGCTGTTGTAGACGTTGCGGATATGGTCGCCGACCCGTTCGAGATCGTTGACGAGGTGCAGCCACACCGCGCCCGCGTCGGCGGAGCATTGTCCCTTGGAAAGGCGCGATATGTGCGAAAGTTCGAACTTTTCCTTGCAATCGTCTATCTTCTGTTCGACGGCATCCACTTCGGCGCGCCCGGACAGATCCTTATCGGTAAAACCGCGCATGACCAGAGCGTACAGCTCGTCCACGTCGGCGGTCATTTCGTCAAGCTCCTTCGCCGCGTCGGCGGACAGAGAAGCGTTTTGTTTTATCAGCATGTCCGCGTATTCGACTATATTTTCGGCGTAGTCGCCTACGCGTTCGAGATCGGATATGACTCGGTAATAACTGCTTATCTCGCGTTCGTTTTCCGCAGTCAGAGGATTGGTGGAAATCTTGACTATGTAAGAGGTGAGTTCTTTCAGAAGGAAGTTGAGATGTTCTTCCCTGGAAGCGAATTTGTCCTTTTTGTCCAGGGAACGGGTCTTGACCGCGCCTACGGCGAAGTCGAGGTTTTTCTTGGCGATCTCCGCCATGAGTTCTATCTCTTTGCGGACCTGGGCGATAGCTATGGTGGGGGTGGCGAGCAGTCTTTCGTCCACGAAGTTGAACCTGTCCGCAACGTAGCCGTCCTCGTTGGGCTTTTGCTTTTTGTCGCGCACGATGAGCTCGGACAGTTTGGTGATATATTTGATGAATCCGACAAGCAGAAGCGTGGTCGTCACGTTGAAGATCGTATGGAACATCGCTATCTGCGTTTCTATCTCGGGGAACGCCGCCTGCAGCCATTCGTCTATCGGCAGACACAGCGCGAGTATGAAGAACACGAGCGAACCGAACACGTTGAACATCAGGTGTATCACGGAGGCGCGTTTTCCGTTTACGGTCGCGCCGATAGAGGCGAGCACCGCGGTGATACAGGTGCCGATATTGATGCCGAGAGTGATGAATATCGCGTTTTCGAGCGTCATAAGTCCCGCGCCCGCCATGGTTATGAGGATACTCGTGGTCGCGGAAGAGCTCTGTATTATCGCGGTGATCACCATACCTATGAGGAGCAGCAGGAAAGGATTGCTTATCGACGCCATCACGTTGGTCACGGTCTCGGAGCCGCTGAAAGAACTCATCGCCGCGGACATTACGTCCAGACCGACGAAGATCATACCGATGCTTCCTACGATCTGTCCCGCGCGGTTCACCTTATCTTTGCCGAGCATGGTCATGAACGCGCCCACGCAGGCGAGCGCCGCGAAGAACGCCGTGACGGGCAGAGATTGAAGCGCGACGATCTGAGCGGTGACGGTCGTGCCTATGTTTGCGCCCATGATGATCGCGGTCGCCTGTTTGAGAGTCATGACTCCCGCGTTGACGAAGCCGACCACCATGACGGTAGTGGCGGACGAGCTCTGTATGACTGCCGTCACGCCCGTTCCGACCGCTATACCCGCAAATCTGTTGGAACTTATCTTGTTGAAAACGTTTTTGAGTTTGTTTCCGGCGACGGATTCGAGGTTCTCGCTCATTATTTTGAGCGCTATCAGGAATACGCCCAAGCCTCCGAGAAGGGTAAGTATCATTTCCAAAGTCTGCATAAGCTCTCCTTGTCCCGCGGCTTTTCCGCTCCGCCGAAAAGGCGGTTCATATGCCGCGCGCACAGTGCGCGGCGGGCGCGGCATTCGCGCGCCGTACATAACCTTTATAACAAAGTACGCGCCGCAAAGTCAAATAAATATAGACAAAAAGGGCAAAATAATGTATAATAATCGTAAAGTAAACGTCAAGGGCAGGCAACGGGAAGTCGGGATCTTTCGCGAAACCGCCCGTTTTTGTAAAAATACGCAAGGAGAAGCCACTTTTATGAAGACACTCGTACTTTTGGACTCCAATTCGCTGCTCAACCGCGCCTATTACGCGCTTCCCGATCTGACCGACAGACAGGGCAGACCGACGGGCGCGATCCACGGATATCTTTCCATGCTCGTCAAGCTGATCTCACGGTATTCTCCCGACAAGATCGTCGCGGCTTTCGACCGCAAAGCTCCGACTTTCCGCAAGGAAATGTACGAGGGATATAAGGCGACGCGCAAGCCCATGCCCGACGATCTCGCCGCGCAGTTGCAGCCGCTCAAAGAGCTTCTCTCTCTCATGAACATACCCATATGCGAAAAGGACGGCTATGAGGCGGACGACGTGATCGGCACGCTCGCAAAGCGTTTTTCCGGCAAGACGTATATAGTGACAGGCGACAGGGACAGCTGGCAGCTGATCGGTCCCGACACGACGGTCCTCTATACAAAGAGGGGGATAACCGAAGTCGAGGAGATGGACGAAACCCGGCTGAAAGAGGAATACGGGCTGACGCCGTCGCAGGTGATAGATCTGAAATCGCTGATGGGCGACGCGTCGGACAATATCCCGGGCGTGCCGGGAGTGGGAGAAAAGACCGCCAGGACGTTGATAGCCGAATACGGTACTCTGGACAACGTCTACGCTTCGCTGGACGGCGTAAAAGGCAAGCTGAAAGAAAAGCTGGAGCAGAACAGAGAGCTTGCATATCTTTCCTACAAACTCGCTACGATCGACACCGACAGCCCGATAGACGATTCGGTACTTGATGGCGACTTCGAGGCGGTATATCGGCCCGAACTGAAAACGGCGCTGCACGGATACGGGCTCGTAAAGCTCGCGGAGAGGATGACTTTTGCGGACGGTTCCGCTCCTGCGGAACCTCGCCCCGAAAGGACGGTCACGACTTTGACGGACGAGGAGGCTCTCTCCGCGGCGCTCGCGCGGACGAAAAATGAGTTCGCTTTCGACTTTTTCGGAGCGACGGCTTATTTCAATGCGGACGGCAGCGGATATACCGTCGATATATGCGACGACCTGCTCGGAGAAGGAGTATCGTTTGACGCGCTCGTGAGAGCGGCGGCGCCCGTCCTTTCCGATCCGCATATAAAGAAGATATGTTTCGACACCAAGACGATCATGCACGAGCTCGACCGCTACGGAGTATCTCTCGAAGGTTATGACGACGTGCTTCTCAAAGCGTATCTGTGCGACAGCACGCGCAATTACAAGAGCCCCGCCGATCTGTTCGCCGCTTACGGCGAAGGCGAAACTCCGCCCGCATTCGCGCTTGCGGACGTGAATGCGAAATTGGACGCCGAACTTGCCGAAAAAGAGCAGACCGATATGTACCGTAAGATCGAGCTTCCGCTCGTGAAAGTGCTGTACGATATGGAAAACAGGGGCTTTTCGGTGGACAGAGCGACGCTCGATTCTCTGGCGGCGAGGTTCGGCGCGCAGTTGGACGAACTGTCCGCGCGGATAACGGAAATGGCGGGAGAACCGTTCAATCTCAACTCCACGAAACAGCTTGCGCACATACTTTTCGAAAAACTCGGACTGCGCCGCGGCAAAAAGAACAAGAGCGGCTATTCTACTAACGTGGAAGTGCTGAACGCGCTCAAAAACGAACATCCGATAGTGCCGCTGATCCTTTCGTACAGAGAGTTGTCGAAACTCAAATCCACGTATCTCGACGGTATGCTGCCTCTGATAGACTCCAAAGGCAAGATACACACCGTGTTCCGTCAGGCGGTAACGGCGACGGGCAGACTTTCGTCCACGGAACCGAATCTGCAAAACATACCGATACGCAAAGACAGCGGCAAAGAGATACGGCGCATGTTCGTCGCTTCGGAGGGCTGTACGCTCGTATGCGCCGATTATTCGCAGATAGAACTCAGGCTGATGGCGCATTTCAGCGGCGACAAACACATGATAGAAGCGTTCAGACACGGCGCGGATTTCCATACCGAAACGGCGGCAAAGCTGTTCGGCGTTCCGCGCGAACTGGTTACTTCGGACATGAGAAGAAGCGCCAAGGCGGTCAACTTCGGCATAATATACGGGATAAGCGATTACGGACTGTCGGAGGATCTCGGAGTGGCGGTCTGGCAGGCGCGCGAATACATGAACAATTATTTCGCGACCTATCCGGACGTGAAAAGGTATATGGAAGACAGCGTGGCGTTCGCCAAGGAGAACGGATACGTCCGCACTCTCGACGGCAGACGCCGTTATATCCCCGAATTGAAGTCGTCCAACTACAACGTCAGGTCGTTCGGCGAGCGCGTGGCGATGAATATGCCGTTGCAGGGCACGGCGAGCGACATAATCAAAAAGGCGATGACGGCGGTCGCCGCCGCTCTGGAAAGAGAAGCGCCCGGAGCGGGGCTGATCATGCAGGTCCACGACGAACTGATAGTAGACTGTCCCGATCGTTTGACGGACAAGGTCGCCGCGATACTGAAACGCGAGATGGAGAGCGCGGCGCGGCTCGAGGTCCCGCTCGTCGCCGACGTCGGATACGGCAAGAATTGGTTGGAGGCTAAGTGATATGCTTATACTTCTCACGGGAGGCGCGGGCAGCGGCAAGAGTACGGCGGCGCGTTATCTGGCGCAGCTGGGATTCTGCGTCGTGGACTGCGACAAGATATATCACGATATGCTCGTCGACGATCCCGAATACATCGATTCGATAGGCAAGGTGTTCGGTTTCGTCAAGGACGGAAAGATAGACAGAGAAGCTCTGACCCGATATCTGTTCCTCAACCCCGACGAAGTGAAGAAAGTGGAAAAACTCGCTCATCCCGTCGTGGTGAAAAGGGCGGTCGCAATGACCGGCGACAGCCCCGTCGCGTTTATCGAGGCGCAGGTGCCCGAGGCGTTCGGCGACCTTGCCGATATGAAGTGGGCGGTCACCGCCGATCCCGGGATAAGGATAGAGCGCATCACGCAAAGAGACGGCTGCGACAGGGCGAGAGCGGTGGGACTGCTCGCTCTGCAAAAGAACGCCGATTACGAAAAAGGCGCCGCCGAGATACTGCGCAACGACGGTACTTACGGACAGTTGTGCGAAAGAATAGACGCAGCTTTGGAGAAGTATTCGATATTGCCGCCCGCAAAGAAGTGAAGAGGGCGGCGGACAGACTGCGCCGCTTTCCAAACGCTTGCTTTGGACGGGCGGTTATTATATAATAGCTTTGATATGTTTTATTCTGTAACGGGAAAAGTCGTTTTTTACGAAGAAGGAAGGATCGCTCTCGCCACTGCGGGCGGAGTGGCATACGAACTGCTCGTGTCCAACGCCGCGCTCACTAAGTTCGGCAGGCAGGGCGAGACCGTCACCGTCTACTGCCATACCGCGGTCAGCCAGGACGACGTCAGGTTGTACGGTTTTTATTCGAGAGAAGAAAAGGCGATGTTCGAGAAGCTCATCTCCGTCGGAGGAGTGGGCGGCAAGCTCGCCTTGCAGATACTCTCGTCCGTAGACGTGTCGACCCTTGCGGTCGCCATCGTCGGCAGCGACGCCGCCACGCTCTCGCGCGTCAAGGGTATAGGCAAGAAGACCGCCGAAAGGATAATCCTCGAATTGCGCGAACAGGTCGCGGGCAGCGTATCCGCGATAGCGCCGTCGAAAGAGCTCGGCACGGAGCTGTTCGGCGATACGGTCGCGCAGGACGCGGTCGCGGCGCTCGTTTCGCTCGGCATCTCCAAGACGGAGGCGTTCAACGCCGTTTCCGCGGCAATGAAGAAGACGGACAAACTCGAACAGATAATAGGGCTTGCCCTCAGGAGTTTTGACAAATGAGCGATTTCGACGAACGCGAACCGAGGTTCATGTCCTCGTTGCAGACGGTAAACGATCAGGACAGCGAAAACACGCTCCGTCCGCGCACGATGGACGAATACGTCGGGCAGGACAAGATCAAGGAGAATCTCGAAATATACATAAAAGCCGCCGTGGCGAGAGGCGAACCTCTCGATCACGTGTTGCTGTACGGACCGCCGGGACTGGGCAAGACCACGCTTGCGCATATAATCGCTTCGGAGATGAATTCGCAGATACGCATCACTTCGGGACCCGCGATCGAAAAAGCGGCGGATCTTGCGGCGATACTCACCAATCTGGGCGAGAACGACGTGCTTTTCATAGACGAGATCCACCGCCTCAACCGCAACGTGGAGGAGGTCCTCTATCCCGCGATGGAAGACTTCGCGCTCGACTTCGTGGTCGGAAAAGGTCCGTCCGCAAAGAGCATAAGGCTCGCGCTGCCCAAATTCACGCTCATAGGCGCCACGACAAAGGCGGGAATGCTCACTTCGCCTCTGCGCGACAGGTTCGGCGTAAACTGCCGACTGGAGATGTATACTCCCGAACAGCTCGCGCAGATAGTCAAGAGATCCGCGGCGATACTCGGAGTCGAGATCACCGAGGACGGAGCCGTGGAGATAGCGAGGCGCAGCCGCGGCACTCCGCGTATAGCCAACCGCATCCTCAAACGCGTGCGCGATTTTGCCGAAGTCAAAGGCGAAGGAGTGATCGATTATGCGGTCGCCGATCATGCGCTCGGCAGGATGGAGATCGACAAGCTCGGGCTCGATTCGGTAGACGCCAAGATAATCCTCACGATGATAGATAAGTTTGCGGGCGGTCCCGTCGGACTGGACACGCTCGCCGCTTCGATAGGAGAGGACAGCGGCACGATAGAGGATGTCTACGAGCCGTATCTCATGCAGATAACATTCGTGGCGCGCACGCCGCGCGGCAGAGTCGTCCTTCCCGACGCTTACGCGCATTTCGGCAGGAAAGTCCCGCAGAACGCCATTCGGCAGATGAGTCTGCTCGACGCGCTCGAAAACAGGGACGAAGCGTGAACCTATGCAGATGAAGACAAGCGATTTCGACTATTATCTGCCCGAAGAATTGATCGCGCAGACTCCCGCGGAGCCGCGCGATTCTTCGCGTCTGCTCGTTTACGAGAGGCAGACGGATAAGACGGAAGACAGGATATTCCGCGAGCTTCCCGAGTATCTTCGCCCGGGCGACGTACTTGTCGTCAACGATACCAAGGTGATCCCCGCGCGTATATACGGCGTGAGGATAGGCACGGACGGCTCCGAGGGCGGCGCGTGCGAGATACTTTTGCTCAAACGCATAGACTATACGCACTGGGAGTGCATAGCGAAGCCCGCGCGCAAGCTGCTTCCCGGCAGGGAGATACGCTTTTCGGACGATCTTTCCGCCGTGGTCACGGGTCGGGGAGAAGAGGGGATACGCACGGTGGAATTCAGATTCGACGGCGTATTCGAGGACGTGCTGGACAGAGTGGGCAATATGCCGCTTCCCCCTTATATCCACGGCAGGCTTGCGGACAAGACCCGCTATCAGACGGTGTATTGCAGAGAAGAAGGCTCGGCGGCGGCTCCGACCGCGGGACTGCATTTTACGCCCGAACTGCTTTCGGCGATCAAGGACATGGGCGTGATCGTCGCGCCCGTACTTCTGCACGTCGGACTCGGCACGTTCCGTCCCGTAAAGGAAGAGAACGCTCTCGATCACAAAATGCACAGCGAGTATTACGAGGTGAGCGCCGAGAGCGCCGAGGCGATCAACGCCGCCAAGAGAGAAGGCAGGCGCGTGATATGCGTCGGAACGACTTCCGTCCGCACCGTGGAAAGCGCGGCGGGCGAAGACGGCATTATAAAACCGCAAAAGGGCAACACCGAGATATTCATCTATCCCGGATATAAGTTTAAGATCGTGGACGCTCTGATAACCAATTTCCATCTCCCTCAATCCACGCTGATAATGCTCGTCAGCGCGCTGATCGGCAGGGAAAAGACTTTGGAGATATACAGGGGCGCGGTGGAGAAAAAATACAGATTTTTCTCGTTCGGCGACGCGATGATGATCGTATAAGCGGCGCGTCTGTTTGTCGCGCTTACGTTTCTTTTCGGTCGCGTATGTCTTGGTATGCCTCTTTCGGAGAAACCGCGCGCTCCTCGGTCAAATTTGCTTATTCGTTCGTCGTCCTGCTGTCGGCAACGATGGCGGTGGCGATGACGATAGTATAAACGGCGAGTCGCGTCGTTCGGTAAAAACCGTCGAGGTCCGTTTGACGTCGGTATGATCGTTTCTTCGCTCCTCATGCGGTTCACGTGACCGCCGCTGCGCGACGCGCAAGAGCGGGACGGCGAGCAGGACGCGCGTCGGACGAAGCGAGCGGCATAACAATTCCGCGTCGCAGACAAAAAGAGTTTAACAAACACGGATACGGAAAAACGGAGGTCGGAATGGGAGAGAGCCCGTTCAAATACGAAGTAGTCAAGGTATGCAGACAGTCGGGCGCCAGGATTGGCAGACTGACGACTCCTCACGGAGTGATAGAAACGCCGGTCTTTATGCCCGTGGGAACCAACGCTACGGTGAAATCTCTCACGCCCGCCGCAGTGGAGCAGACGGGCGCGCAGATAGTGCTCGCCAACACGTACCATCTATATCTTCGCCCCGGTCACGAGCTTATCGAGCGCGCGGGAGGTCTGCACGAGTTCATGAACTGGAACAAGCCGATCCTCACGGACAGCGGCGGTTTCCAGGTTTTTTCTCAGGCGTCGATGCGCAAGATATCGGACGAAGGCGTCAAATTTTCCTCATATATCGACGGAAGCAAGCACTTCATGTCGCCCGAATTCGCGATAAAGATACAGCATTCGCTCGGCGCGGATATAATCATGGCTTTCGACGAGTGTACTCACGGAGATACGGACAGGCGCGCTTCGGAACGCGCCGCATACCGTACGATGCGCTGGCTTGAAAGATGCGCAAAGGAACACGAGGGGCACGACAGTCAGATGCTGTTCCCGATAGTGCAGGGCAATATGTACGAAGACCTGCGCGTGGAGTGCGTGAAAAACGTATTGCAATACGCAAAATGCGGTTTTTCGATAGGCGGACTTTCGGTCGGCGAGCCCAAGGAGGTCATGTACCGTATGCTCGACGTGCTGCGCCCGTATTATCCCGACGATCAGCCCCGCTATCTCATGGGGGTGGGCAGTCCCGACTGTGTGATAGAGGGCATATACAGAGGGATAGATATGTTCGACTGCGTATTGCCGACGCGTATGGCGCGCAACGGCGCCGCTTTCACCAAGCACGGCAATCTCACGGTACGCAACGCAGCCTGCCGAGAGCAGTTTTTCCCCGTAGAGGAGGACTGCGACTGCTACTGCTGTCGCAATTTTACCAGAGCTTATCTGCGACACCTCATAGCCAGCGACGAGATACTGGGCGGAGAATTACTGTCCATGCACAATATACGCTTTCTCACCAGACTTACCGAACAGGCGAAACAGGCGATCCGAGAGGACAGGTTCGGAGACTTCTACCGCGAATTTACCGAGAGGTACGCGTGGGAGCGCAAGGGAGTTTGAAAAGGCGAAAAACGGCGATAATATGACAAAACGGCGATTTCGTGACGTTTTAAGCCTCCGTTAACGAAAATTTTACAACTTTTTTGCCCGAAACGCCGCAAACTTGCTTGCCATTTTTCCGCTTTTTCTTTATAGTATTACATAGCGTACGCGCAAATAATCGACACCGGAAACGGAAAGGAGAAAATATGAACAATTTGTTTTTGCTGGCGGACGACACGACGGGAGGAAAACCCGAATCGATAATCATTCTCGTCGTTCTCGCCGTGCTCATGATCGGTATGATGCTTTTGTCCATCATTCCGCAGAAAAAGAGGCAGAAGAAAGCCCAGGAAATGATGAACAGCATCAAGGTCGGTACCAAGATCAGGACGATCGGCGGTTTTGTCGGAGTTATCAAAGCGATCGACAACCAGCAGAACGTATTCGTGCTCGATATCAGCTCCAACCTCGACGGCTCCACGCTCGTCACCATCGACAAGGGCGCGGTCTATAACGTCATCGCTACGCCCGACGGCGTGCCCGTGAGCAACGCTACCGCGGAAGCCGCTCAGCAGCAGGTCGCAGAGGACGACAAAGTCGCCGACGAAGCCGCCGGCGAGAAAAAGTCCAGAAAGCGCGGCAGAAAGCATAGGGAAGAGGTGTTCGAAGATCATGCCGAAACGACGGAAGGCGACGTTTCTTACGACGGAACTTCCGAAAACATCGAGATAGACGCGGAATCTTCCGATCCCGATACGGAAAGCAATACCACCGGCATCGATTCGGACGAAGACCTCAAATTCTGAGAATATCCGAAAACGCGAAGCGCAACGGGCGGGTCATCCCGCCCGTTTTCGTATTCCGACATACTTTGCCCGGTCGTATACGACGCGGCAGAGTCCGTTTGCGGCGCCGTACCGACGCGGCCGCGGTTTTATGCCGTAAGCGCGTCGACGGAAAAAGCGGCGGCTCGCGATATTTTCGGGCGCGGGCGGTTCAGTCCGCGGAAGCCCTGTCTTTACCTATATTGACCGCAAGTATGCCGCTCAATACGCCCGATGCGGCGCAGGTCAGGGCGTCGTATACGGTCATCGCGTTGTCGGTAAAGCTTCCGCTCGTGAGCGCAAATACGAGATAAGTCGCTCCGGCGTACAAAAGCCCCGTGAGCAGTCCCTTTATAAGTCCGTTGCTCTTTCGGCGCATTCCGATCACGCTTGCGAGCGCGATCGCAAGTATCTTTATCGCTATATTGACGGGCTCGATCACCTCGTCGGGGATCTCCGCAAAGCCGACTATGACGGCGAACACCATTACGGCGAGAACGGAAAATATTACCGACAGCAGCGTAGAGAGCGCAATGTCGGCGAAGTCGTATTTGGTAAGTTTTTTTGTCATAACATGCCTCCGCTAATCAGTTTACGGCAACTTGTCCGCATTTAGAACGGCACGCAAATAAATGCGGCAATCGCTTGCATTATCCGCCGCGATATATTAGAATAGATACAGGAATATTCGGAGGTTTTGTATGAAACACGTCAACAGCATAGTCCTTAACGGAATGAAGAAGAGCGGCAGCATCGGCTGCGGCGAATGCCAGTCCAGCTGCCAGTCGGCTTGCAAGACCAGCTGCACCGTCGGCAATCAGAGCTGCAAGAACAAAGACGAAAAGGTGAATACCGTCAAAAAGCCGTTGCTGTAATACTATGTCGTCGCATCCGTTTTGTTTCAGATACGGGGACAAAACGTATTGCTTCTTGTTCGACACGGAAAGTGGCAGTCTGCATAATGTGGATCGTGTCACTTTTTTATGCGCGAAAGAGCGGTACAAAATACCCCTTACGGAAGAAGAAAAGTCCGAATACGCTTTGGTTCCGGCAGCCGAAAAGGACGAGATAAACGCCGAACTCGACGAACTCGTTTCCATGGGCGTGCTCGAATCCGAGTGCGGTGTCGTCATGAACAAAAAGCGCATCGGAGAGGTCAAGGCTCTGTGTCTGCACATCTGCCACGACTGCAATCTGCGCTGTCGTTACTGCTTTGCCGACGAGGGGACTTACCATACGGCCGACAGAGCGCATATGCCCGTGGAAGTGGGGCTGAAAGCCGTAGATTTTCTGATCGCCAACAGCGGAAACAGGCGAAATCTCGAGATAGACTTTTTCGGCGGCGAACCGCTGATGAACATGAAGACCGTCAAAGCGGTGGTGGAGTACGCAAGATCGCGCGAAAAGGAAACGGGCAAGGCGTTCAACTTTACTATGACGACCAACTGCCTGCTTCTGAACGACGAGAATATACGCTGGCTCAACGACAATATGTACAACGTCGTGCTCAGCATAGACGGCAGACGGGACGTGCATAACCGCGTAAGAAAAACTCCCAACGGCAAAGATGTCTTTGACGTGATAAAAGACAACGCGCTCAGATTCCGCGCCATAAGAGGCGACAGGTCGTATTACGTCCGCGGTACGTTCACCGCGCATAATCTCGATTTTGCGGACGACGTGCTGTATCTGAACGACCTCGGTTTCGATCAGATATCGATGGAGCCCGTTGTTACCGATATCCCCGACCTTGCGATAAAAGAAGAACATATCCCCGCGATCCTCGACGAATACGAACGGCTCGCGCGCGCCTATATCGATCGCCGCAAGACGGACAAGTGGTTCAACTTTTTCCACTTTATGATCGATCTCGACGGCGGGCCCTGCGTGATCAAGAGGCTTACCGGTTGCGGAAGCGGCTGCGAGTATCTCGCCGTGACTCCGCGCGGTGATATCTATCCCTGTCACCAATTTGCCGAAAACAAGCCTTATTATATGGGCAACGTATTGAGATCCTCGGATTACGATCTCGGCGTAAGCGAGAAGTTCGCCCGCAATATCGTGACCAACAAGCCCGAGTGCGCCGACTGCATAGCTAAATACTATTGCTCCGGAGGCTGCGTCGCCAACAACCTCAACTATGCGGGCTCGATGGACAAGCCCTACGGCATAAGCTGCAAGATGATGCGCAAGAGAATGGAACTGTCGCTCGCCATATCGGCGATAGAGTCCGCCCCCGACAACGAATAGCCACGATCTTTATACGAGAGTTTATCCGTTCCGCTTTTGCGGGACGGATATTTTTTATTTAAGTTATGACGATACTCGGGGATAAAGTAACGACGTTGAGGGGTGCGTCGCCCGGCGCTCAAATCGAAAACAGCGATAAAGGGCTGCAAGGACGAGCGTTACGTAAATTTCCGATGAAAAAGCGGGACGATCGGGAAAACCGATACGTATGAAAAGCTTGCGGTAAGGCTGTCGTGCCGCGCGGCGTTTTCCGGCATGGCGATATAAAAACGGCGAGGGTCGCCTCGCCGTCAAGTCGCCGATATTGATTTTTTAAACCGACGTTTACGCTTTGAGTTTCAAGCCCTCGGACATGAATCTGTCGAAAGCCGCCTGACCTTGAGGTGTGTTCTTGAATACGGCGGTGCATTCGAGTATCTGTTCGCAGGCGTCGTTGACGTAGGCGGTCACCGCGTCGTGAGCCTTATCGGCGGGCAGAGCGTTGCCGTACTTGCCGATGAGCGTACGTATCATTCCCGCGTGCTTGTGCATCGGAGAGGCTTCGTCGCGCAGGGCGTTTTCGTCGTAGGCGACGGTTCCCGTAAGATATTTCTCGACTTCGGCGAGTTCTTTTTTGAGCCGTCCGGGCAAGATGAACAAGCCCATGACTTCTATTATTCCGATGCCCTCTTTCTTTATATTGTGCAGACGTTCTTCGGGGTGGAAGATGCCGTAAGGATGGCTTTCGTCCGTGCGGTTGTTGCGAAGGATCATATCGACTACGTATTCATCTCCTTCTTTGCGAACGATGGGGGTTATGGCGTTGTGCTGTTCCGTCGTCTTGCAGATCACGCCGACGGATTCGTCGGTCCAGCCGTTCCAAGCTCCGAGGACGAAACTCGCCGCGGCGTGCACCGCCTTTTTGTTGCGGGAGGAGAGTCTGACTACGCTGTTGTACCAATCGGCAACGGCGAATGCGACGTCGGGGAAGTCCGCGCTCGAGTATTCTCTGCGATTGCCGACGTTCATCATGGGAAGGACTTTCAGTCCGCCCTGATAGTGGTCGTGCGTAAGTATCGAACCGCCGACGATCGGCAAAGCGGCGTTGGAGCCCATGAAATAGTGAGGGAAGAGATCCACGAAGTCGAGCAGTCGCGCGAAACTGTCGGGCGTGACGGACATCGGTCTGTGCTCGTCGGAAAAAGCGATCGCGTGTTCCTCATAATACTGATAGGGCGAAAATTGCAGCCACCACGGCTCTCCGTTGAGGACGAGGGGCACGGTGCGCAGGGTCTGACGGGCGGGGTGGTTGAGGTTGCCCGCAAAGCCGACGTTGGTCTCGCAGAGCATACATGCCGGATATCCCGACTTGGGCTGCAGTTTTGCGAGAGCGATCTGCTTGGGATCCTTTTCGGGTTTGCTCAGATTGATCGTTATGCCGATCTTACCGAATCTGCCGCTGTGTTCCCATTTTATGTTTTTTGCGATATCGACTTCGCGGACGTAGTCGTTCGCTTTCGAGAGCGCGAACAGCCAGTCGGTCGCCGCTTTCGCTCCTTTTTCGGCTTTGAGCCCTTCAAACTTTTTGATCACGAAAGAGGGGAGGGGAGATACAAGTCCGAACATCCTCGTTTCGAAAAGAATGCGCGAATTTTCGTCGGTGATCCCGCTCTCTACCGCGTATTGTACGAGAACGTCCGCTATATCGGACTGGAAATCCGAATAGGGCGGGCATTCCGCGGACGGCGCCGTCTGTCCGAACAGGTCGAGCAGGGCGTTGGTCACGTATATCCTGTCCTGCGGATCGAGCGACAGGTTGTCTTCGGCATAGCGAACGAGCTGGTTGATCTTTATCCGTACTGTATCGGTTGTAATCATGTTGTCCTCACATCAAAGATTTGCTATGACAATTATATAACAAAATGCCGGTGAGCGCAACTAAAAGGACAAAACAGCGGCGCGGTTTGCCGATGAAATATGGGAACAGACGGTTCTGTCCGTTGCGTTTGACGATCTCGCGGCGCAGACCGACTAAAACGGCGCTTTATCGTCTTGTTCGGATCGCGGTATCGGCGTCATATATGCGTCATATATATTTGAATTAATAATTTTAATTGATTAGTATAAATTATTTTTAATTATTATCAAATATCGCAAACGATATATCGTACGATCGTCCGGCATTCGTAAAGCGGCGCTTGCGGCTGCACTGCGGGGGGCGTTTGCGCCGCCGGGCAGGAATGCGAAAGGACGCTCCGTAAATCGGACTATCGCGAAGCGGAGCGTTCTCGGACAAATTAGCGCTTATCGGCTTGTCTGTCGGGCTTAGGTGTGATATAATAAACAAAATCGTATATACTATACGGACGCATACGCGCCGCAACTACGAAAAAGAGGTCATCGACAATGGAATTTACCGCAGAGCAACTCAAAAAGAACGCCGCATTCAAGGACGCGGTATCCGCCCTCTACGGCGGAGGACTGGATTATCAGGCGGAGCGTTACGCTTCTCTGTACGCCAAGCACAGCGAAAAGTACGGCGCCGGCGGAAAGTTTTTCTCTTCTCCCGGCAGGATCGAGGTGATCGGCAATCACACCGACCACAACAACGGCAAAGTGCTGTGCGCTTCGATCAGCGTTGACAATCTCGGATGCGTCACTCCGATGGACGGGAAGATAATCGTCGCTTCGATAGGTTATCCCGTCGTCGAAGTCGATATAGACGATCTTTTGCCCAATGCCGACGAATACGGCAAGAGCGAAGCTTTGGTCCGCGGCGTTATCGCGTATTACAAGGAACACGGATACAACGTCGGAGGTTTTGCCGCCACCACGACCAGCGACGTCTTCAACGGCGCGGGAGTGAGTTCTTCCGCTAGTTTCGAACTGCTCGTCTGCGAGATACTCAGCGTGATGTACAATGACGGGAAGATAGACGCGGTCACTAAGGCGAGAGCCGCGCAATATGCCGAGAACGTCTATTTCGGCAAGCCGTGCGGCCTTCTCGATCAGTGTGCGATATCACTCGGCGGAGTCAGCTACATAGACTTCAAGTCGATAGAGGACCTCGAAATAGCCAATGTGGAGTGGAGTTTCCCCGATATCGACATTGTGTTGACCAATACGGGCGGCGATCACGCCGATCTGACGGATCAGTACGCCTCGATACGTTCCGAGATGGAACAGGTCGCCGCCGCCATGGGCGGTGCGAAGCTCCGCGACGTGAACGAATCCGATTTTTACGCCGCGATACCTCGGCTCCAGAATAAGGTGAGCGGAAGAGCGATCCTGCGCGCGATACATTATTTTGACGAGAACGCGCGGGTCGAGAAAGCTTTGGACGCGGTACGCGCGTGCGATGCCGCCGCTTTCGGCGCGATGATAAACGCAAGCGGCGTGAGTTCCTACGAGCTGTTGCAAAACTGCTATCCGCTGGGCGATACCGCGCAGAGGATACCGCTGGGACTCGCGATCGGCAAAAGACTTCCCGGAGTTCTCGCCACCAGGGTGCACGGAGGCGGTTTTGCGGGTACGATAATAGCGTACGTGCGCAGAGCGAATACGGACGCCTATGTCGAACGTATGCGTTCGGTATTCGGCGACGGCAACGTGTACAGGATCGGAGTGCGCAATTCCGGCACCCGCGAAGTCGTCGAGCTGGGGTGAGAGCCGTATGAGCGGATTGCTTGGCACGATCTTCGATTCCGAGATAGCGTTCGAGATCGCCGGCCGCCCGATAAGGTGGTACGGTATATTCGTGACGCTGGGGATACTCCTCGCGTATTTTCTCTATCTGCTCCTAGCGCATAAGCGCAGGATAGATATCGATTTTTCGCTCGAAGCGTTTATTTGGGTCGTTGTGTGCGCGGTGATATTCTGTCGCCTCTTCTATGTGCTGCCGCGCGAAGAATATTATCCGATAGACAGTTGGGAAGCGTTCGTCAGATATTGGGACATATCGCAGGGCGGACTCACGATCGTGGGAGGTATATTCGGAGGCGCGCTCGGGCTGCTGTGTTGCTGTCTTCGCAATAAAAAATATTCGTTCACGAAAGTCGCCGACTGCGTAGTGCTGTGCGTGCTTTTGGGGCAGATCATAGGCAGATGGGGAAATTATGCCAACCAGGAACTTTACGGGCAGGTCGTCACCGATCCCGCGTTCCAGAAATGGCCGTTCGCGGTGTTCATCGACGCGACGGGTCATTGGCATCAGGCGCTGTACATTTACGAAGGCGTACTCAATCTGATCGGTCTGGTCATCGGATTGGTATTGTTCTACAAATACAAAAAACTGCGCAATTTCACGATATCGCTGTTCTATATTTTCTGGTACGGATTGGTGAGAGGTTCGCTCGAATTCCTCAAAGTGTCGCACGAAACTTTCCCCGGTACGGATATCGGCATAATACAGGTGATATGCTATTGCGCCTGCATAGTCGCGCTCGTGCTGATGATACTCAATCAAAAAGGGATCATACGCTTCCAAAGCAAGAAGTTCAATACCTACGGGGATCTGTTCCCGCCTACGGAAGTGCCCGACGATTTTGAGGAGAAAAAGGACGAATATCTGAAAAACGGTATCCCCGGCACGTCGTTCGCGGGGCTCGGCAAGCCGCGCCGCGGCGAGATCGCTGATAAAAAGATCTATCCGACGATAGTTCCCGACGATTTTATCCGCCGCAAGGAATACTATCTCAGATACGGCATTCCGGGCACTTCGTATTACGGCGAAGGGCGCGGAAGATACGGCGAATACGAAGACGGATCGTCCGACGGCGACGCAGAAAACGGCGTTTGAAGAATAGCGCGCAGAGAACGGGACGGCAGCCTTGCGCGCCGTTCGACACCGCAAGGGATGACAAGGATCACGGCGGGTATACCGGTCCGAAAATCAATTACAATACCGAGAAAAAGATAAAGATAATGAGAGATTTGACTTTGCTGACCGATCTGTATCAGCTGACGATGATGTACGGCTATTCCAAGAGCAGCCTGATGAACAAGACCGCCGTTTTCGACGTGTTTTACCGCGGAGTAGGCAACAATTACGCCGTTGCCTGCGGACTGCAACAGGTTATCGAGTATATAGAGAACCTGCATTTTTCCGACGACGATATCGCTTATCTGCGGTCGCTCGGACTGTTCGACGAAGAGTTTTTGAAAATGCTCGCCGAGCTTAAATTTACGGGCGATATTTACGCCGTGCCCGAAGGCACCGTGGTCTTTCCCCAGGAGCCTATACTGACGGTGAAAGCGAGGCTTTTCGAGGCTCAGCTGATAGAAACCGCCATACTGTGCATACTCAATCACCAGACGCTCATCGCCACCAAGGCGGCAAAGATCGTCTACGCCGCCAACGGCGGTTCGGTAGCGGAGTTCGGACTTCGCCGCGCGCAGGGGCCGGACGCGGGTATTTACGGCGCGAGAGCGGCGGTCATAGCGGGCTGTTCGTCTACGTCGGACGTGCTTGCGGGCAAGATGTTCGACGTGCCCGTATCGGGGACTCACGCCCACAGCTGGGTGATGAGTTTCGAGAGCGAATTGGAGGCTTTCCGCGCCTACGCGAAGATGTATCCCGACAAGTGTATGCTGCTGGTCGACACTTACGATACTCTGAAAAGCGGCGTGCCCAACGCGATAAAGGTATTCAGAGAACTGCGCGAGAGCGGACACGAGCCCGTCGGCGTACGCCTTGACAGCGGCGATCTCGCATATCTGAGCCGAGAGACCCGCAAAATGCTCGACGAGGCGGGTTTCCCCGACGCGATCATATGCGCGAGCGGCGATCTGGACGAATACGTGCTGCAATCGCTCGCGTCGCAGAACGCCAAGATAAATACTTACGGTATAGGCACGAAACTCATAACGAGCGCGGATTGTCCGAGCCTCGGCGGAGTGTACAAACTCGCCGCGATAGAGGGCGACGACGGCAAACTGGAGCCGAAACTCAAAATGAGCGACACTCCCGCAAAGATCACGAATCCGGGATTCAAAAAGATAGTCCGCATATACGACAAGAAGACGGACAAGGCGCTGGCGGATCTCATCGCGCTGCGCGAAGAGAATTTCGACGGTCTGGACAGACTGGAAATATTCGATCCGTACTTTACGTGGAAGCGCAAGACGATCACGGACTTTTACGTCAGACAGCTGGACGTGCCCGTCATTCTCGGAGGAAAGACCGTATACGAATCGCCGTCCGTGAAGGAAATAGCGGCGTATCACAAAAAGAGCCTCGGTTCTTTCTGGAACGAATACAAGAGGTTGCTCAATCCGCATATTTACAAAGTAGACCTGTCCCTTGAACTGTACAATCTCAAACAGCGTCTGCTGAACGCAAACCGCGGATAGACCGTCGTAAACACGACCCGTCCGTCGGATGATTTATCGGGAGCGGCGGACGTTGAACGGAAAGAAGAAAGGAAACGCGACCCCGCGGGGTCGCGTT
>DVKK01000027.1 GCA_018716085.1 Candidatus Ornithoclostridium excrementipullorum
ACCTCCTGCTTGCAAGGCAGGCGCTCTAGCCAACTGAGCTACACCCCCATACGGGGTGCTGTTTTTCGACAGCTTATATATAATATCATTACGCCCCGACGATGTCAAACGAATTTACCGACATTTTTCATTTTTTTACGGCGCCCCGAAAACGCTTCGCGCAAGCGGCCGCAAAGCGCCGTTTCGGAGGCGGGCCGCTGCGCGCGACATAAAAAAGCGGCGGTCTTCCGCCGCCGCAGACGCCATTCTTTACAAAAGTTTTTTCCTGTGCAGAAACACCGCGAGCACCAGCGATATCACTATGCTGATGCCGAGTACGACCCAGAATCCCCAACTTTGCCCCTCGAACGGCACGCCCGTGTTCATGCCCCAGAACGAAGCTATGAGCGTGGGAACGGAAATGACGAGCGTGACCGAAGTCAGCACCTTCATTATTATGTTGAGGTTGTTGGAAATGACGGATGCGTATGCGTCCATCGTGCCGGACAGAATGTCCCGGTAGATCGAACACATTTCCATCGCCTGTTTGGTTTCGACGGCGACGTCCTCGAGCAGATCCTTGTCCTCTTCGTACATCTTGATCATACTGCCGAGATTTTTGCCCGAAAGCAGACGGGTTATGACCGCGTCGTTGCCGGTAAGCGACGTCGAAAAATAGACGAGAGAATTTTCCAGATCGAGCATCTGTATCAGTTCCTTGTTACGGGTGGATTTGTGCAGTTCGTTCTGGATGCGCTGGGACGCCTTGTCTATCTGTTTCAGATAAGCGAGATATTTCGCCGCAAGATTGTACAGTATCTGGAACAGAAAGCGCGTTTTCTTGAAAGTCGCGAAGTTCCTTATCCTGCCGCGCGTGAAGTCGCGCAGCACCGCGGTGTCTTTAAGACAGACCGTGATCATGCAGTCGTTCTTGATCACCGCGCCGAGAGGTATCGTGAAATAGCTGTAATACGCCGCCTCTTCCTCGATGACGGGAATGTCCACGAGAACGAGTCCGTAATCGTCCTCGTTCTCGTACCTTGACCTTTCTTCGTCGTCGAGAGGCGTTTTGAGCACGTCCTCTTCCACACCCGTAACGGATGAGATGAACGCCACCTCTTTGTCGCTCGGATTGACGAGGTTGACCCAACAGTCTTTGGGAGAAAATCCTTCTGCCGAATATACTTCCTCGAGAACGGTCTCGAGTTTTCCTTCCGCGTTTGTTCTGAAGATCTCTATCATCGGGGCACCTCCTTTTTCAAGCGTGTACCCTTATGATAACACCCCGAAAGACTTTTTTGCAACCTCTATGCGGTATATTTTTTCATTGAACCGACTGCGGCGTTGAGTTTCGCAAGCTCGTTTCCGTCCTTGCAGGCGTAAGCTCCGCTCTTTTCCAGTCCGTCGCATACAGCCTTTGCGACCTCTTTGTCGGGTTCCGACGCAAGATAATCGAGCGCGGCGTCGCAAAGAGTGCGCGCGGGCGCGGTCTGCTCTCTTACGGCAGGGGCCGTCTTCGCCTCCACGGGAAGCACGTACAGTCTTCCCTCTGCGGGACGGAGAGTCAGCTTTGCCGCCAATATCTCGGACAGCTTTGCTGCCGCCTTGGCGTTGCGGCTGCCTCTGTGCGCGCGGTATATTGCCGCGGGTACGGCAAACACCGCCCATACCGCCGCGACTCCCGCGGTGTATGCTATCGCGGTCGCCCAAGGCAGTCCTTTGCAGAGAAGCACGGTCTGCAAGAGCGCCGCAACGGCGAACGCGCACGGTATATAGACAGAGGGTATCTTGCGTTCTCTGCCCAAAGCGCGGTCAAACTCGAATTTGAGCGCGCTTCCCGCGTACTCTCTGCCAGTCAGGGTGTGACGCTTCCATGCGCGGCGTATCCTGCGCCCCATATGCTTTACGCACTGTTTGTAAAATCTGTGCGCGTTGGAGGAGACGATCTCTCCTCTCTTGACCACGAACCTTCTGACCCTGCGGTAATCTCCGACCGTTCGCGTGAACGCGCGGCAGACGGCGATCTGTACGACAAGCGCGACGACCGCCAGCGCTGCGCAAACCGCAAACGCCATGATCGGGTCGAGCTTGGCGAGAGTCTGTTCGATGAACTCGCTTACATTGTTGACGATGTTTTTCACAGCTGGTTGCTCCTTGTGTTTTTTATGTAAGAGCTTGCCGTTTCGTCCTTTTGATTATTGCTTATCGTCCGCGATTTATGCAGACGGAAAAGAAAAATCCGTTCCGCCGCAGTCGCGGCGGAGCGGACAAGGAAATATTTATCTTATTATTATATATACGCCCGCGTCAGACGTCTATCTCCTCGTTTCTGCCGAGAACGAAAAGGCACTTCCTGTCGACTTTTACTTTCAGCCCTTTTTCTATGGCGTAAGCGTACAGCTCCAACTGCCTGCCGTAACGTCTTTTCAGTTCGTCCGACGGCAGAGAACTCTTTTTGAAATCGACGAGCACCGTTTGTCCCCTCTCCTTGTCGAATATCACGAGATCGACCGTTCCCTGTACGAGCACTTTGTCGTCCGCGCAGCCTCCGAACAGTTCGTTCGCGGGGACGCAGAGCATAAATTGCTTTTCTCTCCAATGTTCGTTGCGGCGGGCGCGCATTATTACGTCGCTTTTCAGACAGCCGAGCAATACGTCCGCGTCAAGCTCTTCACGCTCGCCGAACGTCAGGACGCCTTTTTCGTACATATCGTCGAGAGCGGCGTTTATTTCCGCTATGTCTGTCAGATCGTAATCCAGTTTTTCGAGGACCTTGTGATATGCGGTGCCGCGCGCGGCGCTCTCGCCGCCGAACCATCCCGAAACGGAGGTCTCCTCCGCAAAGTGCGGGCGCGACGGTTCTTCGGCGGAAGCATTCAATCCCGTGACCGTGTGTTTGAGCGCCACGCGCGTGCTTTCGGCATAAGGATATTCGGCGTACAGACAGCGTTCGAGTTCCCGCTCCGCCGCGGGATCGGGGTCGGAGAATACCGGCCTCCTTATCTCGCGTTCTTCCGTGCGATCCCCTTCCGACAACGGATATGTCTTTACGTATCTGTCCTTGAATCCGTTCTCTGCGGCGCAGACCTCTTCGATACAGTCGAATACGCTATTCCTTCCCGTCGCGCCGTCGAATTCTTCGGGCTTTTTTTTCATGCCCGTGATTATAAGACGCGTTTTTGCGCGGGTGAACGCCACATAGCACAGCCTTATCTTTTCTTCCCTTTCGGCAGTCATGACGCGCTCTTTCGCGGCTATTGATTCGAGAGTCGGCAATTTGAGTCTGCCGTCGGGATCGGGACAGCCGAGGACTATGCCGGACGTACGGTCCAACGTCATATCTCCGCTGTCGCCGTGCATAAATCTGTGATCGGAATCCACCGAAAACACTATCGGAAACTCGAGGCCCTTGCTTGCGTGCACGGTCATGATCTTCACGCTGTCGCGGCCTGCGGACCTCTCTGCGGACTTAACGCCGTGATCCGTTTCGTCGAAATACGCGACGGCGCTTTGCAGCGTAGCCGCGAAATTTTTACCTCGCATCGAGTCGATAAAAAACGACAGCGCCGCCGCGGATTCCGCCCCTTCCGCAGCCGTTACGAATTTGTCGTAATCGAGATCCGCCACAAGCCTGTCGGCAAGCGCCGCCGCGTCGTTCTGGCAGGCAAACAAAGCGTACCTGCCGAGCGTTGCGTAAAAGTCCGAGAGTTTTCTTCCGAGGGCGTCGTCTTTCAGAGCGTATTTCTCCGCGCATGACCAGAAAAATTTTTCGTCGGGATACGCCGATCTGACCAGCGCGACTTCTTCGTGGGTAAAACCTCCGAATGCCGACAGCATGACCGAAACGAGCTCGACGTCGCGGCGAGGATTGTCTATCGCCTTGAACATATCGATGAGCCTCTCCACGGCAGGTTCGTCCTTCTCCCGTTTCAGCCCCGACGCGTCCACGGGGATACCTCTTCTCGCCAGCTCGGCGGCGATCTCCTCTACTCTGTCGGAACGGCTGAAACACAATATCGCTATATCGCCGTAACGGACGCCGCGCATCTCCCCGCCATCGCGCGATACCGGTATGATAGGCTTGCCGATCGTTTCACTGATCATATCGGCTATGCCTTCCGCCTCCGGACATCTCGTCCTGCGCGATCCCGACTCACCGTCCTCGCGCACGCTGTAAACTCCGTCCGCGGGAAATTCGTAGCTCTTGTCCTTGTCCTCCCGGGCAAACACCGCGATCTCCACGGCTTCGCCGCCGTCGGGAACGGGAGCGTCGGTCGTCAGCACGGAAGTGCCCGCGTAATCTATCCCGCCTCTATCCTTGGTCATGAGCCGACCGAAGACGGTATTGACGAAATCGAGTATCCGCTTATCGCTCCTGTAATTGCTGTTGAGCGTAAGAGCGACGCCCTTTTCGGGTGCGGAACGGTATTCGTCGAACTTGTTCACGAATATCCCTATCTCGGTCAGTCTGAATCCGTATATACTCTGTTTGGGATCTCCGACCATGAACGCATTGGAGCCGTTGCTCACCGCTCCGAGCAAAAATTCCTGCACGTAATTGGTATCCTGGTACTCGTCGATGCAGACGTGATCGTAACGCGACGATATCTCGTTTCTTGCGGATTCGTCGCGCAGTATCTTTATCGCGTAATATTCCAAATCGGAAAAATCGAAGCGGTTGTCCGCCTGCTTTATCGCGGCATAGCGCTCCGAAGCCTTTGCGGCGATCTCCGCGAGTTTGCGAGCGTAACGGCTCGCCGTCGCGGAACGCTCCTCCCACTCTTCGGGAGTCGTATCGGTTATTTCCGTCACGTCCTTGCAAAGGTCTTTGAAAGCCTTTCCCGCCCTCGTCTGCTTTTCGCGGCCGAGCAGATATTCGGGAGAATTCTCGTTCCTCTTTTTCGGTTTGAGCGCGGGATCGGCTGAAAACAAAGCCCTGTTTTTATGCAGGTCGTCCGTTCCGCCGCATGCGGCGAGCGCACCGCACGCTCGCGCTATATCCGCCATGACTTTCACGTTCTCCGCGTCGAAACCGCAGACTTCGAGATATTCGGCGGCGTCTTCGGCAAAGCGCGCGACCTCTTCCGCCCTGCGGCGCAACCTCCCGAGGTATTCCTCTCTCAGCCGCGAGCCGATCCCGTAATCGGCGTCGCACGCCGCGAGCCACGCTTCCCTGTCGGGCTGGGCCTCGAGATAATTCATGACCGCGAGCACGGCTGCACGCAGCCCCCTGTCCGAACCGAAATACAGTCTCAGAGTTTCCGCGTCGCGGTCGGCGCTCTCTCCGTACTCTTCCAAAGCCTCGTCTATCGCCCTCGCGACCGCGCCCGCCTTCTCCTTCTCGTCGTAAAGAGTATAAGACGGATCCACTCCCGCCTGCTCGAAAAACTCCTTTATCAGTCCGCCGCAAAATGAGTGGACCGTGCCTATATCCGCCATGGGAACGTCGTCTATCTGCCTGCGCAGGTATTCCCTGTCCGCGCCTTCTTCCCTCAGAGCTTTGGTCAGTTCCGCGGTTATCCTCTCGCGCAGTTCCGCCGCCACCGCGTTGGAGAACGTGAGCATGACGATCCTGCGGACGGGCGTGCCGCTCTTTATAAGGCGGACGACTCTCTCTATCATCACCGACGTCTTGCCGGATCCCGCTGACGCGGAGACCAGAGTATTGCCGCCGACGCTTTCGATCGCCGCGAGTTGTTCCTTGTTCCAGCTCACCTTACTCATTTTGCGCCCCTCCCGCAAAATACGGATATTTGCTCAAATCGGCGGATCTGAAGGCCGTCCTCTCTCCGCCGTCGCCGTTATAGCCGCATATGCCGCCGTAACGGCAGTAATTGCACGCGTTCGCTCTCGGAAGCGGTCTGATATATCCGTCGTCTATCTCGGCGGCGGCTTTTGCCGCGAGATCGCAGACGTAACGGCTGAGTTTGCTCATCGTGAGCGTATCCGCCGCGGTCCCCTGCCTGCTTATCCCCTTGATCACGGCGGTCCCTTTACGCGTTTCCTTTGCGATCGGATAAAGTTCTCCCACGTGATCGTCCGCAAAAAATCCCCTGTCGCATTCTGTCGGAATATCGCCGTCCGTGTTGATAAAACCTACATATCTGAATCGAGAGTTCTCCTTATCGGCTTTGACGTATCTGTTCGTCATCGGCAGATAAAACGCTCCCGCGGGACGCACCCCGTCCTTTTCCGTCACTGCGGCGAGATAGACGAACAACTGTATCCTTTCGCCGAAAAACACCTCGGGTACGCCGAATGTGACCGAAGACGACGACTTGTAGTCGAGTATGACGACGTCGTTTTTGCAGCGGTCTATCCTGTCTATACGACCGCGCAAAAAGAGTTTTCTGCCGTTGACGTCGAGTCCGATGGCGGGATAGGCTCCTCCGAAGCCGAAAGATTGCTCCGTCGCGTACGGAACGAAATCGCTGCTGCGCATACGCTCTACGAGCGTGGTCACGAGAAAGACGCATCTGCCGCGCAGTTCTTCCAGTTCTCCTCTCAATCGGGGTATCGACGTAAGTCGGGCAAAGCGGGCGTCGCGCAGTTCCTCATCCAAAAACCGTTCGACGTCGGCTTTTATCTTCGCTCTGTCGCCGGGATCGTAATCCTTACGCGAAAAATACTTTTGCAATACGTCGTGGATCATCGTACCCGTTTCGGTGACCTCTATCTTCGCCTCCTCTCTCGGTTCCGCACCGACTATGTGATCCATATAATGGGCGAACGGGCACTTGAAATATGTTTCGAATCTGCTCGCGCTCGTGAAGCCGCCCCGCCACAGATCGACGTGCGAAACGTCGATCGACGACGGCGGTCCGTAGCCTGCGAGCAATTCGTCCACACGCTCTTTTCCCGCCTCTTTGCACGCTATGCGGTACAAAGCGTCGTAAGCGCCGGTTTCGTCTTCCGCCGCGCCCGCTTCGACCCTCGACTTATACAAAAGCAGTTCCCTGACCGCGTTGCGCGCGTCCGCGAACATATAGGCGTATTCCGATACGGAGCCCGCCTTTTCGGGGCCGCGCGACCGTTCGACGCCTATACCGAACATCTCGGACAGCTGACCTATGACGGCGGACGGAGAAAGCGCCTCTCCGCCCGAAGAAAATTCGGGATAAGATATCTCCAGCCTGACGGTCGGTTTTAGCAGGAACATAAGCGTATTCAGCCTCTCGGCATTGTTCTGCGCGGCGCAGTCCGGCTCGACGTCCAGCCCAGCTTCTCTCCACTCCCTGCTCTCCTTTGTCGCGAAAATGCCTCCCTCTCCGTGTTCGGGCGGCAGTTTTCCCGCAGTCGCTCCGACCACGTACATATAGGAAATGTTGTCGTATCTGCTCTCGCGCGACTCTCCGACGAACACGCTGTCCGCCGACAGCGGGACCATGGATATGCTTTCGCCTGCCGCCGCGCCCGCAAGTACGTTGCAGTATTCCGACATCGACATACGGCAGTTCCCCATAAGTCTGACGCTCTGATCGACGAGATCTTTCAGTTTGTCCACGCTCTGTTTGAGGCATGACAGCTCTTCCGGCGAATCCAAAGACGCAAGCCTGTCGGCATACGCGGCAAGCCTGTCGTCGAAATCACATCCCCGCATGAACGCGTCGATCCGCGTAGCGAACGTCTTTACGTCGGCGTTCTTCGGCGACAGCGGCGCCAAAAGAGCGCATATCTCGCTCCTCACCTTTTCCGCCGCCGCAAAATCGGGATCGTCCGTACCGACGGAAAACGGCGAAGTCAGCGCATAGCCGTCGATCCCGTATTTGATACAGCGGTTTTCGAACGCCCAGACTTCTTTCGGATCGAAGCCCAATATCCCGTTTTTGCAAAACTCGATCACGTCGCGCAGCTTCATTCCCTTCGCCGAAGCGCGCATCGCGGAAAAAAGCAGTCTGACCGCCGCCTGCGAGGACAGAGAACGCTTTCTGTCGGCAAAATAGGATATGCCGCAGCGATCGAACACTCTCGCCACAAGCGGCAGATAGGTTTCGGCGTCGCAACACACGACTGCAAAATCCCTGAATCTCGCGCCCGCCAGCACCTTGCTTTTTATCTCCCGCGCGACGCGCATGATCTCCTCTTCCGCCGAAGGCGCGCTGTACAGCCCCGTGAATCCGTCCGACTCGCAGACGTACCCGTTGTATGAAAAGAGCTGTTCGGCGATTATCCTGCGGTCGCCGACCGTTTCGGGCTCCGTTTCGTATATCTTTACCGCACAGCCCGCCATACGCGCGCGTTCGATGAGCGCGTTCAGACAGGCGGTCGGATAGATGCGCGAATTGTCCCTTCCTCTGCTGCCCACGAAAAACACGGACGCTGAGTGCGCGCGCTTGAATATCGCCTCGCATACGTTGCGCTCCGTCCCCGTGAACCACAGGTAATCGGAGATATAGACGTCCGCGTCTTCCAGTCCGTCTCTCTCTATGACGGAAGTCAGCGCGTCGAGCTTCGAGGTCCCGTCCACGAAACCGTCGCGGAGCGCTTCTATATAACCGCGGTAAAGCAGAAGTATGTCTTTGGTCTTGTTGACGACTTTGCGAGGCAGTCGTTCGACCGCCTCGGCTATCATATCGGTGGAAACTCCGCTGTTGCGGATCTGAGATATCACGGCGTATATTTCGGACGCGAAGTCGGCGTTGCCGTACGATGAACGGAAACAGACCAACTCGTCCCTTTTCTCCTCGATGACCTTGCGCAGCAGCATCACCGCGCCCTGCGGCGAGAGGAATTTTTCGCCCGTCATTCCGAGCATCTTGCCTGCCAGACGGGCAAAACTGACGACCTCGACGTCGAAGCACGCTTCTTCTCCCAGATATTCCATGACCGCTTTCTCGTAATAGAGCATGAATCGGTCCGGAACAAGCAGAAGCTGACGCCTTTTTCCTCTCTTTTCCTTGATTTTTGCGAGCACCGCCGCACAATCGAGCGTACCGGTTACGAAAAATTCGACCATAGCTATATTTTATCAATTTTGCGCGCGCGTGGCAATATAATTTCCCATTTTCGCCGACGGGATCAAAATGTGCGGCGTTTTTTCTTGTGTTAATTTGTTTTTATGTTATAATAGTGCTATGAAAAAGAGACTTATTGCGATAATCGCAGTGCTTGCGGTCGCCGTGACCGCACTCGTCGCTTTCGCCGGATGCCAGAGCGTCTCCCCGCAAAGACTGTTGCTCAATTCCCGTCCGTGGGAATCCGTGGATACGGAAGAATATTTCGTCTACGACGTAGTCTATTCGCCGTCCGAAGGCGAAACGGTCAACGGCAGCTATACCGTAGCGGTCAAAGGTTACGCCGCCGGTTCTTCGCTCACGGTGGGCGACTTCACTTACGAAAATCCGTGCTTTTACGTACACGCCGAGCTCACGCTTGACAACGGCGACTATATAATCACCGACTCCGTAGTCGATCCCAATATCGTCGCGCTTTACGGCAGCGAGGAAAAATCGGAGAGAGGCACTCTCACGAAATATACCGCGCGTTACGACGACGGCGACTGCAACTATTCCTATTCGGTGCAAAACGAGGGAGAAGAGGCTACGGTCTCCGAAGGCACTATCGGCATGGGCGACTTTTCTTCGTCCGCATATATCGACAACACGTTCCTCTATCAGTTGGTCAGATGTCTGCCGTCGGTCACCTCGTCGCTTTCCTTCTCCGTCCCCAATTTCGTACAGGGCACCAAGGAATCCGCATCGGTAGCGATATCTTCCACGATAGTCAACGAACCGTTCTCCAACGGCGCGGAAACGGCGGAAGGCGAAGACGCTCCGACGGTCGCGTGCTATGCGGTCACGATCTCGCTCAACCGCACGTTCCCCGGCAGCGGCACGCCTCTTATCTGCTCGCTCGCTCGCGACGATTACAAACTTTCCGACGACGTGTCGATCAGGCACATGGTCGTCAAGATGATCGAGGGCGCGACGACTTACACTCTGCGCACCGTTTCCGATTCGATACCCGAGTAAAAACAGACGTTCGATCGAACAGGCCCCCGAAAAGGGGTCTGTTTTTCGTTATATCCGACCATCGTGCGGCATATCATCGGATAGGAGGACCGATGGCTCTTTTCTGGTTTTCGGACAACTGCATATACACCGTGAACGGCGCGCCCGCTCGCTCCCCGTTCGAAACGGACAGGGATTTCGCCCTCGTCGCATGGAAAGACGGATGTCTGCCCGTGTGCAGGATAATTTCGGCGACGGCGCCGCGCGGCGACTGCAACACAAGCGTCACGGACTTTTCGTGCGGGAGATATCTGCTGGAATGCGATCCCACGCCTCTGCCGCCTTCGCCTTCCCTTCCTCTGTGCCAATGCGAATGCGCGTGCGGAAGACAGCGACACCTTATCACGGCGTACGGCTCGTGTCCGTGCCGCATCGCGATAGAAACGGACGGAGAGTATTTCGGGATAGACTGTCCCGTCTTCCCCGACGATATGAGCGCCGCCTGCACTCCGCTCAACAGAGGGACTCTGATAAGAATAAGCTGCGGCGGCGCGAAGAAATTTCTGTGTATACTCCTGTACGACGGCGATTACAGACTTTTGCTCAAACTCTGCGCCGACAGACTGACGCTCTCCGACGACGGAGTCTGTGCCGAAGACGACGTAGGCGGGATGCTCGGGTGCACGGTCTGCCGCACTCTCGCCTTTCGGGACGGAGCTTTCACGGAGATACGACGGACGTGCCGATACGCATACGACCACGTATATCCCGACGAACTGATAGGGGAACTGTTTGTCTACAAGCATTTTTACGGCGACTCGGACGGGTGCGCGGCTCTGCTCTCCCGCGACTGTCCCGCGCACAGGATAGAGGGGCTTCTGGGAGGATATTCGAGGATATTCGACGCCGCGCCCGCCGAATGCGCGCCGTGCGTGGTATGCGTCGCAGACTCGCCGTCGCCTTATTGCAGGGTGAGAAAGATCAGATTTTCCGTGTCGGGAGGACTGATAACGGGCGCCCGTCTGATATGACGACGGCGCCGCGGCGCACGGGATGCGAATGCGAAAACGTAAAACAGGCGCGGCAAAAAGCCGCGCCTGCGTCATATCCGTCCCTCCCGTGCGTCAGAGCGGTTTGACCGCCACGGTTATGCCTGCCGTTATACCGGGGTACAGTTTCAGTTCGACCACGTAATTTCCGACAAGTTTGATCGCGTCTCTGAGAACGACCTTCTTCTTGTCGATATCGTAGCCGCTCTGCGCGAGCTTTTCGGCGATCTCCTTGGAAGTGACCGCTCCGAACGGCTTGCCGTTTTCTCCGCAGCGTATAGCGATCTCCACGACCGTTCCTTCCAGTTTTTTCGCGGCTGCCTCAGCGGCGGCCTTTTCTTCCTGCCGTCTTTTTTCGTCGGCGGCGATCCTCTGTCTGGTTTCGTTGACTACCGACGCCGTCGCCTCTTTCGCAAGACCTCTCCTTATGAGAAAGTTGCGCGCGTATCCGTCGTTGACCTCTATTATTTCGCCCTTTTTGCCCTGGGGCTTTACGTCCTGAAGCAGTAAAACTTTCATATTCGCCTCCTTTTCTGTATGATATCACATTCGGCGCGGCTTTGCAAACAAAAGCGTATCGCAAGCCCGTTTTTGCGCATAATACGAACGGAGGATATGGACTGTCATGAAAGGATTGATGTGTACAACCGGAAACTGCGAACATAACCGCAGTTGTCACTGTCACGCCGGGATCGTGAACTTCGACAAACACGGCGCGTGCAGAACGAAACAGAAGCGCGGCGGCGTACTGCCGTCCTCTCCGTCTACTATGATAGAAGCCGCGAGGGACTTCGATTACGGAGAGGATACGGAAGTGCTCGTACAGTGCGACTGCGTCGGCTGCGCCTACAACCGCAACAGAGTGTGCGCGAACGAAGCGATCAACGTCGGAGACACGATGCTCAGAACGAAATGTTTTACCAAACGCGCGGACTGAATATTTCCGAAAAAAAGCGCGGAGCTCACGGCAAATTCGTGACCGGACTGCACAGAGCGGTATATATGCGCGACCGCGCGAACGGAAACGCGGACAAAGACGATTGACGCGGCGAATACGGACTTGCGCACGAGTAAATCAAAAAGACGACCCTTCGGGGCGGCACGCATAAAACAGCATAAGAATGTTTTCAGGAAACGGCGTAGCTTCGGCTATGCCGTTTCTCCGTTTTGCAGGTCAATCAGTAAAGACGCGGGGAGTATTCCTACAAGGTCATAGGAAATGTCAATCTGTTGTTCCCGATAACCCTTCGACTTGTCCGGCGCGTGAACATATACCGCCTTTACCATGTCGTTTAGGATAGTGGGTGTCAGCTCGTTCAAGTCGAGATACTTCCGCACCTTGCAGATAAACCTGTCGATATTCTCTGCCTGTTCCTCTTGTTCTGTAATTTCTTCATTCAACCGCAACAGCTTTTCCCGCAGTTCTTTCTGCTCCTGCTCGTAGTCGTCAGAGAGCATTTGAAATCTGCTGTCAGATAGTTTTCCGCCTACGTTGTCCTCATAAATACGCTTGAATAGTCGGTCAAGTTCTTCTATCCGTCGTTCTGCCTGCGTCAGTTGCCGACGCTTCGCCGCGAGTTCTCTTTTTGCTTCGGCTTTCTGCTTCGCACCCATAGCCTTGCGGAATTGTTCTTCATGGTTCGCAACACAGGCAATCGTCATTCTCATGTGGGCGAGTACGCCCCGTTCCAAGACAACGGCGCGGATAAAATGCGTCGCGCAAACCTCTTTCCCTTTGAGCCTTGAAGTAGAGCAGACAAAGTGGTCTTGCCTTGCTTCAAAGTTCCTGCTTGTGCAGTAATACAGCTTTTCACCGCAATCGGCGCAGCGCACAATGCCGGAAAACATATTTGTCTTTCCTGTCCTCGTCGGGCGGCGTTTGTTCTTCCGCAATTCCTGCACCCGCGCCCATGTGTCAGCGTCAATGATTGCTTCGTGGGTATTTTCAAACACAAGCCATTTTTCTTCGGGATTATTGCAGGTCTTTTTGCTCTTGTAGGACTGCTTGTAGGTTTTGAAGTTTACTGTATGCCCTTGATATTCCGGACGCTCCAAAATGTCGGCTATTGTATCGCCCGTCCAGTTAAAGGGATTATCCGGCGGCGCGTTCCTTGTCGCCCTGCCTGTCTGCTGAAAATGGATTGTCGGCGTTATGACTTTATCATCTTTCAGAATACGGGCAATCTGCGACGGCCCGTAACCGTCCAGACAAAGGGCGAATATCCGCTTGACAACTTCGGCAGCTTCGGGGTCGATAATCCACCGCTTTTTGTTTTCCGGGTCTTTCCTGTAGCCGTATGGCGGGTTGGTGCAGAGGTGTTCCCCCGCTTCGCCTTTTGACTTCATCACCGCGCGTATCTTCTTGCTGGTGTCTTTCGCATACCACTCGTTGATGATATTGAGAAAGGGGGTAAAGTCGCTGTCCTGCTGGTTTGCGCTGTCTATGCCGTTGTTAATAGCTATAAAACGCACGCCCTTTTCCACGAACAGGACTTCGGTATAAAATCCCACTTTCAGATAATCACGCCCAAGCCGCGACATATCCTTGACGATCAAGGTGGACACTTCGCCGTTTTCGATTTTTTCCAAAAGTTCGCTCCAACTTGGACGGTTGAAGTTTGTCCCGGAATATCCATCGTCCACGAAAAACAATGGATTTGAAAAATGATTTTCCTTTGCGTACTTACTTAAAATCGCCTTTTGATTTACAATGCTGTTGCTGTCGCCCGTTAGTTCATCGTCGCGGGATAGGCGGCAATAGAGGGCGGTAATCTTGCCAGACTGCCTTAACATCGTTTCTGCTCCTTTCATCGGCGGGCAGTCTGCCATTACAGGATTGCTTATACTCATTT
>DVKK01000028.1 GCA_018716085.1 Candidatus Ornithoclostridium excrementipullorum
GATAAAGTTACTAATTTTATGCAACTTGTCTAAGACCTCAAAATTAGCAATTTTGTTAACTTCACACTCGTAATTTTCTTTTGTAAATTTTATGAACGAACACAAACTAAAATCATGTTTATTATATCCCATTTGCGAAATTACGTTTAATACGATTCTATCAACCTCTGTCGCAAGTTTCAAAATAAACATACAATATAGAGACCGTATAATCTTATAATACGATTTTTCTCTTTTGAATGCCAGCAAACCAGCTTCCACTTCTATTTCCGGTATGTCTTCAGCGCTCGAAGTATACATTATACCATTTAATCTAGCCGAATCATATAAATCCTTAGGTGTTTGAATTTTTGCAAATATCGGCTTATATTCTTTTATCCAATCTTCTTTTAATTCATCAATAGAATCATAAAATTGATTATATTTATAATCGTATCTATGCTTAAATCTAGGGATGAAATAAACTGTGTTCCTATTAACTTTTAGTCCATTCGGTATAAAACAGTCTGCTTGATCATTAGTCATAATTTTAATATAACGTTTCGTATCAATATGAAGCCGCCCTGATACAGCATGAATACCGAAATATCTATAATCTTCCCTTGTCACTATTTTTGTATAATCAAATCTTTGCGCTTTGTGTGTTGATTTCATTTATTTCCTCTTCTCGTCTTATAAAAATGTAAGCAACCATGCACACCACTCCTTCAAACCCTCAAACTATTAGCTTCTTGGATTTTGAACATAGGCATTGCGGAGACTGTACTGTCGCAACCGCATATGGCGCTTACAAATATAGTATAACATATAATATAAAATCGTTCAATCATATTTTTTCTTAGCGCGATAATTGCATTATTTATTTTCGACTTTTCGGCAGTATCCGCGCAAGGCGAAAACGCCAAAGATAGCCGCGGCAGCAACGCATGCCGCAAGATGCAGATAATACGGATAGCCGCGGAATCCGCTGACGCAAAACGCCGTGCCTACAAACGGCGCGATCAAAAGACAGGACGGAGCGCTCGCTATCGCAAGATCGAGAATACAGCCGACGGCGACAGATACGCCTATTGCCGCCAACGACGATAATATTGCGACGGCGATCCGCCTGTCCTGCGACAAAACGGCGGAAAACGCGCCCCAAAAATACGCCGCCGCCCCGAGTGCGGTCGACGCGAGGAATTGCGCGGACATCACTTCGGCGATATTGCCGAACCGAACTTCGGATCCGTCTATGACGTAAAACATATCCGCGCTGCCCGTCGAAGCGTATATGCTCCTGACCGCGGATACCGCGATCAATATCGCCCCGAGGATACAGGCGTCTAACGCGACGCCTCCGAGAAAACAATCTCTGCGCGAACAATTTCCGAGCAAACGCGTCTTTACGCTCGGAGCGCTCAGAGCGCAGGTCCGCCATATCCCCCGCGCGAGGCATATTGCCGCGAACAAAAGCGCCCATATCGGGAACATTGCGATCATCGATACCGACGGCGAGGTCGCTTCAGTTGCCGGCATCTGAAAAACGTCGCTCATATACTCCAAGTAGAGCGGCAGTTCGACATAGTCGTCGGGATAAGTGCCCGTTTGCAGAAAATGCGAATAAAGCGCCCTCTCGGCGAGCAACTCTTCCATAATCTCGGTTTTATACCGACGGGTCTCTTCGTCATAAGAAGCCCATTCCTCTTCCGTGACGGATCCGAGGATCGCGATAGCCGATTCCGTTTCTGCAAGTTCGGAGCGTATTTTCTCCGCGTCGAACGCCGAGACCTGTTCACTACCGCCGAATTGCGCGGCGCAAAACGGGATCGAACACAATGCGACAACGACGATCGCAACGTACAGAAGAACGGAGTACGGCATTCGGAAAAGTCTGCACTCTGCTCTGAACGCCGCCCCGATATGTCCTTTCACAGGGATTTTCTCCTGAACGCGAGGTACGACGCGGCGTAACATACCGCCGCTGCGGCAAAGTGTATGGCGACGGCTATGCCGAATTCTCTCGTTGCTCCCGCATCGAACGCCGTTACCGTCCCGAGAAACGGCACCCACAAAAGGCTGTCGCCGCTGACGGCGGTTTGCTGAGGCATGATATTCAATATTATGAACATTCCGAAAGTTAAAGCCAGTATTATCACGCTCGGGACCGCTACCCCGATCGCCGTATCGTCGGACAGACAGGTAACGAAGTTTACCAGCGCGGACGCAAGAAACGCCACCGCATACATCGCGGCGGTCTCGGCGATCCATTGCGCAAACACGGAGATCGCGTATGCCCGCGTCAGCAATTCGTCCGTAATAAAAAACTTAACGTCGGGCGAACAGGCTGCGCAGATCAGCATCGCCGCGGAAAAAATCGTCGGAGCCGCCGCCGAAACCAACGTCGACGCTCCCGTCTTGCCCGTCCACAGCGCTCGGCGCGACGTACCCGTCAGAAATTCCGTCCTCAACACTCCGCTCTTCGCGCCGGGGAAAAACCATGCCGTCAAAGCGAGCGGCGCTAACATGCTCGCAAGCGCTCCCGCCATGAACAGGACCTGCATCCAGTACGCGCCGCCGAAGTGGAAGCCGCGGCTCATATCGTAATAATCCTCTCTGTCCGTACCCGTATCGATATAATACCGCACGGCCGCGAGCCGCATTTCGATATCATGCCTCTCCTCTTCGGTCAAATCGTCCTTTTTCAGCTCTTCGGTGAGCCTCTCCTCGGAAAGCCGGTTGTAGAGATCGTAAGGTATCTCTTCGCCCTCCCAAAGCGTGGTGTCTTTTCCGAAATCGGGATCGGGCACGAAATTCGACGCGCCTACGGTAAGTCCGACTAATACGGAAAGCAATATCACGGCGACGAACGCGAATACGAGTATCGGCGTTTTGCTCCTGCGGAAGCGGAAA
>DVKK01000029.1 GCA_018716085.1 Candidatus Ornithoclostridium excrementipullorum
TGCGACGCGGACGGCAACGTGACGTCGGTGGTATGCCGCGCCGTGCCCGACAGCAAGAGCGGCGGCGCCAATGCCGGAATGAAAGTCAAAGGCGTCATACAGTGGGTAAACGCCGCCGACTGCGTCGACGTGACTTTGCACGAATACGACTATCTGTTGTTGGACGGTGACGGAGATTTCAACGACAGGCTCACGCCCGAAAGCCACAGGATCTACCCCGGAGCAAAGGCGGAAGCCCGTCTGAAAGAAGCGAGAGCTTACGACAGGTTCCAGTTCATGAGGATGGGATATTTCAGTGCCGCCGGCGATTACGGCAAGGACGGCAGACGCGACTTCAACATGATCGTCGGACTCAAAGACGGATATGCCAAATAAGCTGTGGAAGCCTAAGGGGATCAAGGAGATCGGGTTCACTTCGATCTCGAAATACAACGCCGCCCACGGAACGGAATATCTGCTGTTCGATATGCGGGATATATCGGGATACAAGGGCAAGGCGGGCTTCGACGGCAACGGCAGGATGGTCTATCTCAAAGAATTTTTTTCCGTCATGTTCGGCAATCACGAGCTGACGGAATACGTATTTACAGAAAAAGGCGTGTTCGACCGTTCCGTCATGCAGGGCGCGAAAAATGTGAGAGTGGCGGACTGCGTGATGGAGTATACGTACAAGAGAGGTCCGTTCTCGCGTCGCCATTACAACGCGTATTTCGAATACGGAGGCGTCGAATATTACGTTTACGTCAAGTCGTGCAACGACGTCAAGTTCAGCGAACTAATGACCGAATTTTTCACCGAGAAACTGACGTAAAATTACCTGCCCGTGTAGATAAAACGTATTAAATCATACGGCTCGACAATGCGGACGGGCGGCGGATAAACCGCCGCCCGTCGTTTTTGCGCGTCGCGTATCGTTGATCCCGTCAGTCGTTGTAGATGCAGTTGCCCGCGCAGTCGACGGCGACTATCGCGGGGAAGTCTTTGACGGTTATCTGTCTTACGGCTTCCGTGCCGAGGTCTTCGTAACAGACGGTCTCCGCCGCGGTGACCGTGCCGCTGTACAGCGCTCCCGCGCCGCCTATCGCGGCGAAATAGACGCCGCCGTTGCGCACCATCGCCTCTATACATTCGGGGGAGCGCTTGCCTTTGCCGATCTGCGCCGCAAGCCCGTGATCGAACATATACGGCGTGTATTTGTCCATTCTGCAAGAGGTCGTGGGACCGCAGCTGCCGATGACCTGATCCCCTATCGGAGGGCAGGGCCCCATGAAGTAGACCGTTTCTCCTTCGTACGGGAAGTCGGGTTTGCCGTTCTTAATGCTCTCGAACAGCCGCTTGTGTCCCGCGTCGCGGAAGACGAGCATGGTCCCGTCCAGCAATACGCCGTCGCCCGCGCGCAGCCGTGCCAGTTCGGATCTGTCGAAAGGCATCGTCAGCCGTTTTATCTCATTCATACCGTACGCCCTCCCTGCTTATCACCGCGACTTGCGCGCGGCTGCAATGACAAAGTATATTGACCGCCACGGGCAGGGACGATATGTGCGTGGGGTATTTGCGTATGAACACTCCCAGCGCGGTCGCCGCGCCGCCGAAGCCCTGCGCTCCGATGCCGAGCTCGTTTATCCTGCCGAGCAGTTCTTTTTCCATGCCGTCGAGCACCGGGTCGGGATTGGAAGACCCTATCTTGCGGAACAACGCCTGTTTGGACAGCTTTGCGCACAGTTCGAACGTGCCGCCGAGCCCTACGCCTACGATGACGGGAGGGCAGGGGTTGGAGCCCGCGCTGCGCACGGTATCCACTATAAGGTCTTTCGCCGCGTCCAGTCCCTGCGCGGGATTGAGCATATATATCGCGGACATGTTCTCGCTGCCGAAACCTTTGAGCATCACGCCTACTTTGACTTCGCTGCCTTCGACTATGTCGGTATGCAGCACCGCGGGGGCGTTGGTACCGGTGTTGACTCTCGTCACGGGATCGAGTACCGATTTGCGAAGATCGGCATATCCTTCCGCCACCGCCGCGTCCACGGCTTTTTGCAACAGTTCGCCCGTAAGCATGACGTCCTTGCCTATTTCGGCAAAGACGACGCACATACCCGTGTCCTGGCAGACGGGGTATCCCTTCGCGGCGGCGAAACGCGCGTTTTCGCACATTTTTTCGAGAGCGAACTTCGCCGCGGAAGAAGTTTCCGCGTTTCTCGCTTTTTCCAGCGCCGCAAGGCACGAAGGCTCCATGTTGCGGCTGACGGCAACTATCGCTTTTTTTACCTCGGCGGCTATTACCGCCGTATCCAAAGTGAACATACGGTCCTCCTCACGCGTATTATTTTAGCATAAATAAACTTGTACATACAATGAAAATTGTGTTACAATTATACGCGGCGCAAAAGAGCGCTTTCAAAGACCGATGAAAGACCTCGAGATATGCACCCTTGCGAGCGGAAGCAAGGGTAATTGCACTTACATAAGCTACGGAGACGCTTCGATACTGATAGACCAGGGACTTACGCTCAGGGAACTGACCGTAAGGGCGAATTATCGCGGGATAGATCTGTCGAAGATAGACGCCGTATTCGTTACGCACGAGCACGCCGATCACATAAAGGGCGTCGGGGCGTTCGCGCGCAGGTACGGCAAGCCCGTTCATCTGCCCGCGGCGTGCATGGCGAGGATGAAACTCGAGGACGGGGACGAGCGGTGGTTCGTGCCCGACGAAAACGATTCGGAGGTGGTCGTGAAGGATATGAAAGTGACGCCGTTCCGCGTGCCGCACGACGCTGCGTACACGGTCGCTTACAGGATCTCTGCGGGGACGGACGACGTTGCGGTCGCGACCGACCTCGGCTATGTGGGAGAAAATACGCTCGCGCGTCTGAGCGGCTGCAAAGCGGTGGTGTTGGAGAGCAATCACGATACCGAAATGCTCCGCAACGGCAGATATCCCTATCTGCTCAAAGCGAGGATAGCGGGCAAAAACGGGCATCTAAGCAACGCGGCAGCCGCCGAGACCGCCGCCGCTCTTGCCGAAACGGGGACGCAGAGGCTGATCCTCGCGCATCTCAGCGAAGAGAACAACACTCCGGAAACGGCTTTCGAAGCCGCTCGTACGGAGCTCGGCCGCCACGGCGTGAAGGAGGGCGGGGACGTCCTGCTCTGCGTGGCGGGGCAGTATAAGCCTTCCGACAGGATAAAGATATGAGAGAAGTCGAATTCAACGAGAAAAAACTTCTGCAAATGCGCGTGACCGACGGAGGCGCGATGTTTTTGGGCAGTTACGTCCTCAAACTGTTCCTTCAGGTCGCCGTTGTGATCGTACTTGCGGTCACCGACGTGCCGTCGACGTTTTCCGCCACGATGGCGTATGTTTGCATCGTCACCGCCTGCAACGAACTCGCGTTCCTGCTCACGCCGCTCGCATACGGCAAGATAAAGGGATACGATACCGTCCGCAATATGGGTTTCGGGGGCAGATTCGATCCGTGGAGCCTGTTGCTCGCGCTTCCGCTGACGGTGGCGCTCATCTGTATGGGAGGGCCTCTCGCGCAGGGATTCACGGCGTTGGTCCAACTTATAGGCTACGACATATCTTCGGCGACGAGCGTCACTCCGACGAATGCGGGAGAGTTGATCGCGGCTCTGATCGTAGTGGCTGCGCTGCCCGCAGCGGCGGAGGAATATCTGTTCAGAGGCAATATCGCGAGAGCGCTTTCGTCCAAGGGCTATGTGTTCGCGGTGTTCGTTTCGGCGGCGCTGTTCGCGCTCATGCACGGCAGTCCTCTGCAACTTGTGCATCAGTTCTTCCTCGGCGTTGCGTGCGCGATCCTGTTTTTCGCAACGCGCAGTCTGTGGCCTCCGATCGTCCTTCATTTCGTAAACAACGCGATCGCCATCGTACTTGCATATCTCGAATATACCGGCGCCGTTTCCGCGGTCATGGAACCGTGGCAGTACGCCGTCATGTGCATTGTCGGCGCGGCGGCGAGCGCGGGACTGCTCGCGGCGGTGATATTCAGCAGCCGCGTTCATGCCGATAAGACCGATCCCGAGGCGCAGGCTTCGGACGCGAAAGGGCTCGGGCAAACGCTCAAAACGCTGTACGAAACTCCCGATATGCGCGAATTCGCGCAAGAGGAGCTCCGCGCGCTCGATTCCGAACTCGCTTCCGCAAAGAACGAACAGGCGGCGCAGGTCATACTCGACGACAGAAGAGAGCGCGCCCGTAAGGACAAGCTCAAGGACAGAAGGGCGCTGATATACAGCTTCGGATTTACGATCGTGATCTGGATCGTCAATTTCGTGATGAACGTGGTCGGAGCCGTATGATAAACGTGAGCATCGTCTGCATAGGCAAGCTGAAAGAGGGCTACCTGCGCGAGGCGTCCGCGGAATATGCGAAAAGACTGGGCAGATTCTGCCGTTTTTCGGTAAGGGAACTGCCCGAAAAGCAGATCGAGGGCAAAAGCGAAGCCGATATCGCGGCGGTAAAACGCGCCGAAGGAGAAAGGATCGTCGGAGCGGTCAAAGGTCACGTCATAGCGCTCGACGGCAGAGGGAAGCAGATCTCGAGCGAAGAACTCGCCGACTTACTGAAAAAGAAAGCTCAGACGTCTTCGGAGATAGATTTCGTCATAGGAGGTTCCTACGGACTGTCGGACGAGGTCAGGGCCCGCGCCGACGAGGTGATATCGTTCGGCAGGATAACTTTTCCCCATCAGCTGATAAGGATCGTCGCGCAGGAGCAGATATACAGGGCGTTTACCATCAACGCCGGCATAACGTATCACAAATGACGTTCTTCGGGTAACGGAGCGGCGCGGGTACGGCATAATATTAGTATGTACTCGACCGACAGATTGAACGAAGACATAGACGCACTGGTCGCGCAGGGCGCGCAGGCATTCACGCTCGGATACAGCTTTCTCGGAAGGGAGATACGCGGCGTGTTCAAGGGATCGCCCGACGGCGCGCAGATATTGATGCAAGGCGCGATGCACGCCAGAGAATGGGCCACCGCGCAGCTGTGCGTGGAACTGTTCGCGAGATATTCGGGATCGGTCGGCGTGTGGTGTATCCCCATGACCAACCCCGACGGCGCGATGCTCGCCCAGTTCGGGCTCGACAGCGTATCGGATCCGTCCGTACGGGACAGACTGTATGCGATCAACGGTTACAGCGACGACTTCTCTCTGTGGAAGGCGAACTGCAACGCGGTCGATCTCAACGTCAACTTCAACGCGTTGTGGGGCACGGGCGTCAACAACGTGTTCGTTCCCTCGCCGTCCGACTACGTGGGCGAATATCCTTTCAGCGAAATCGAAACGCGCGATCTGGCGCTGTTCACCTGCAAGATAATGCCCGAGTGCACGGTAAGTATGCACGCGAGGGGAGAGGTGATATACAAAGGCTTCGGCTGCCGGGATCCCGAGCCGGAGCTCGCCGCGCGCGTGGCGGAAAGCTGCGGTTATCAACTTTTGCGGTCGGAGGGAAGCGCGGGCGGCTATAAGGACTGGTTCGTCGCGACGGCGGCAAAACTCGGTCTTACCGTGGAAGTCGGAAGTTCCTCCACTCCCTATACGGAATTGCAGGACGGTATGGACGCTCTGATAGCGAGAACGGAAAAAATATTGCCGATACTAGCCGCTCACTACGGCGGACAGATATAGATATGGACAAGAAAACCGAATACATGTCGCTTGCGATACGCGCCGCAAGACGCGCCGCCGCCAAGGGGGAAGTCCCCGTCGGTGCGGTGATAGTCAAAGACGGAGAGGTTATCTCGACCGGACGGAACATGAAAGAGAGCAAAAACTGCGCTCTGTTCCATGCCGAAACGGTCGCGATCGCGCGCGCCTGCAAAAAGCTCGGCAACTGGTATCTCGACGGGTGCGAGATGTACGTCACGCTCGAGCCTTGCGCCATGTGCGCGGGCGCGCTCGTAAACAGCCGTCTGGACAAGCTGTATTTCGGGGCGTACGATCCCAAGGGCGGCTGCTGCGGGAGCGTGTGCAACATCGCAAACGACGGGAGATTCAACCATCGCATGGAAATAGAGGGCGGCGTCATGCGCGAGGAATGCGCGGCGCTCCTTTCGGGATTTTTCAAGGCGCTCAGGGAGGGTAAAAAATGCTTATAGTCGGACTCGGAAATCCGGGAGAAAAATACGAAGGGACCTATCACAATCTGGGGTTTGCCGCGCTGGACGCGGTAGCGGACGCCATCGGCGTAAAGACGGACAGAAAAGGCGACGGAGCGTTGTACTGCAAGACCTACGTCAACGGGCGCAAGGTCGTGCTCGCAAAACCGCAGACGTTCATGAACCTGTCCGGCGAAAGCGTCAGGATGCTGCTCGGAAGCAACGGGTTTTCCCCCGAAGAGTGCGTGATATTGTACGACGACGTGGAGATCCCCGTCGGTACGCTTCGCGCGCGGGCGAGCGGAAGCGCGGGCACGCACAACGGCATGCGCAGCGTGATAGCGGAAACGGGTTCGACCGCGTTCAAGAGAGTCAGGATAGGCGCGGGCTTCGACAGAGGGCGCGCGCAGCTTCGCGACATTGTGCTTTCCAAGATACGCGGAGAGAACAAGGAGCTCGCGGACGGGGCGATATCCGAGGCTGCCGCCGCGATAGTACGCTGGCTCGAAGACGGAGATTTCGACGCGCTGATGAGGCGCTGCAACACATACGGAAAGGAGAAGCATTGACGGGCATTTTTCCGTGCCCGTGTTTGTGAATATGCGGAAAAAGTTTTTCGACGCATTCGGTTTGCGCAGTATAGGCGGCGAGCTTGCCGCCATCGCCGACGCACTCGACGAGGGACGGAACATCTCCGTCTTCGGGCTCGGCTACTCCGAAAAGGCGCAGATCGTCGCGCATACGGGCAGACCGGTATTCGTTGTGGCGAAGGATGCCGCAGCGGCGGAAAAACTCAAAGACAGGATCTCCGAATGGCTGCCCGACGGCAGCACCGTCTACCTTCCGCCCAAAGACGACGTGCTGATATACCGCAAGAAGTTTCAGGCGCAGTCGCTTGCGGAGAGAATGGCGGCGCTCGTCGGGATCGCGTCCGGAAAGATACTTTGCTGCGTGACGTGCGCGGAAACGTTGCTGCAATACGTGCCGAAAAAGGACAGGCTCCAACGGTCGGCGCTGTCGGTCGCCGTGGGCGACGAGATAGCGCCCGACGAGATAGCGCGCAGGCTGACGGCCATGGGATACAGCCGCGCGGAAACCGCGGAAGAAAAAAACACGTTCGCGCTTCACGGTGATATATTGTCGGTATATCCGCCCGACAGGGATCTGCCGTACAGACTGTCGTTTTTCGGCGACACGGTCGAGAGCGTCAAGACTTTCGATCCCGTCGATATGACGACCGCGACCGTGGAGAGGACTCTCGATCTCACCCCTGCGGGAGATCTGTTCGTCACCGCGGAAGAAACGGAAAGAGCGATGGAAAAAGCCCGCGCAGCCGCCGCGAAAGAGAGCGGGGCAAGGCGCGCGAGACTGGAAGCGATCCTGGACGAGCTGGCGGCGGAACCGTCGCAGGGGCAGAGTTTCCAGTGGCTGCTGCCGTGGATGGAAGGGACGACGGATACCGTATTCGATTATCTTCCCGCGAACGCGCTCCTCGTTCTCGACGATCCCGCAGGCATAGCGGACAGGATGCGCCTGTATTTGCGCGAACATAAAGAGCGCGTGGAGTCGCTCGCTCCCGACGGCGAGGTCTGCGCCGCGCATATGCGCTGCCTGGCGACGGAAGAAGCCGCGGTGTCGAAACTGCGCGGGTTCATCGTCGCGGGATTTTCGAAGATACGTTCCACGAATACGCTGTTTGCTCCCGAGCGCACGTTTGCGCCGAGGACCGCGCCGATCGAAAATTATACATACAACGTAAAGAGGCTCTATACCGATCTGCTCAACTACATGAGGGCGGGCTTTGCGACCGTGCTGTGCATGGGCGACGACGCCACGGCGAGGACGCTGACCGCGTCGCTCAACGCCGAGGACGTCCCGTGCCGCCGCGTCGACGACGGCGAACCGGTGTCGGGAGCCGTCTGCGTTACTCCGATAAAGCTCTCCCACGGTTTTTGTTATCCCGACGCAAGGATAGCGGTGATAGGCGGCAGGGATATATCGAAAGGACGCTCCGAAAGGACCGCCGCCTCCAAGACAAGGCTGTTCACTCTGCCGAAAGTCGGCGATTACGTGGTTCACGAGATACACGGCATAGGCAGATGTATCGGCGTGGAGAAGCTGGAATTTCAGGGCATAGCCCGCGATTATGTGGTCATAGAGTACCGCGACGGCGGGTTGTTGCAGGTCCCGATAGACCAGATGGACAGGCTGTCACGGTATTCCGGCAGCGACCGAGCCCCCAGGCTGTCCAAGCTCGGCGGCAAAGAATTCGAGAAACTCAAAAACGAAGTCCGCAAGTCGGTTAGGAGACTCGCGATCGATCTCGTAAAGCTGTATGCCGAGCGGGAGAGCGTAAAGGGCTACCGTTACGAGCCCGACACCGACGAGCAGAAACGCTTCGAAGACGCTTTCCCGTACGAAGAAACTCCCGACCAGCTGCAGGCGGTGAGAGAGATAAAAGAGGATATGGAGAGCGGCAGAGTCATGGACAGGCTGCTCTGCGGGGACGTAGGTTACGGCAAGACGGAAGTCGCGTTCAGGGCTGTCTTCAAGACGGTCATAGAGGCGAAACAGGCGGTCATACTCGCTCCGACGACGATCCTTGCGAAACAGCACTATCAGACCGCATGCGAGAGATTCCGCGATTTCGGCGTCAATATAGAGCTGCTGACGCGCTATCGTACGCGAGAGGAAACGGCAAAGTCGCTGGAAGACATCGCCAAGGGAAAGACCAATATAATCATAGGCACGCACAGACTGCTGTCCGGGGACGTAAAGTTCAACGATCTGGGACTGATAGTTCTGGACGAGGAACAGAGATTCGGGGTCGAACACAAGGAAAAGCTGAAGCTGTTCAACACGGGAGTCAACGTACTCACGCTGTCGGCTACTCCGATCCCGCGCACGCTCAACATGGCTTTGACGGGGATAAGGGATATCAGCGTGCTCGAAACGCCTCCCACGAGCCGCATTCCCGTGCAGACTTACGTAACGGAGCTTACCGACGCGCTTCTGCGCGACGCGGTGACGAGAGAACTGGCAAGGGGCGGACAGGCGTTCATATTGTACAACAGAGTGGACGGCATAGAGAGCTTCGCCGAGAAAGTAAAGGCTCTGCTGCCCGAAGCCCGCGTGACGGTGGGGCACGGGCAAATGGACGCGCGCACGCTCGAAGCAAACGTCGGAGCGTTTTACGCGCGCACCGCGGACGTGCTCGTTTGTACTACGATAATAGAAAACGGGATAGACGTGCCCGACGCCAATACGCTGATAGTCTGCGACGCGGACAGACTGGGGCTGTCCCAGCTGTATCAGCTGAGAGGCAGAGTGGGACGCCGCAACAGGCTCGCCTATGCGTATTTCACGACTCCCGAGGGTAAAGTGCTGACCGAAGACGCGAGCAAGCGGCTTTCGGCGATCATGGACTTCACCGAATTCGGGAGCGGATTCAAGATCGCGATGCGGGATCTCGAGATAAGGGGCGCGGGCAGCGTGTTGGGCAGGGAACAGCACGGACATATCGAAAAAGTGGGATACGACCTTTACTGCAAGCTGCTCGCGGGAACGGTTGAGGAGCTGCGTAGCGGCAAAAAGGAAGAAGTGCGCGACGCGGAGATAAACGTCGCCGTCGACGCATATCTCGATCCCAAATACGTATCGGCAGTGGATCAGAGGTTGAAGATATTCGCCGCTATCTCCGACGTGGACGGAGCCGCTTCGGCATGGGAACTCGTCAAGACTCTGACCGACAGTTACGGCAAACCTCCCGCGCCGCTGCTCAATCTCATCAATATAGGCATGGTCAAGAACATCGCCAAAAAAATAGGCGTCAAGCGCGTGTTCGTGACCGACAGGGCGGCGGACGTGACCTTCCGCGACGCGGAAAGCCTGCGCAGCAAAAACGTCATCGACGCGCTTTCGGCGATGGGCGACAGGTGCGTTCTGAGCGTGGAGAACGAGCCGAAAGTGGTGTTCGAATGCCGCTATCTTCCCAACGAAGCCAAATTCGCAGCGGTCGCCGAGTTTTTGAGTAAATGCGTATAAATCGTTTTACAACGGCGGCGGCTTTGTGTATAATAATAAAAGTAATGTATTATTTGTATCATAAGGAGCAAATATAAATGAAAAGGAAACTGCTGGCGATAGTGATGATCCTTGCGGTGCTCGCGATGTTGTTCGCGGGTTGCTCGCTGTTCACCGTGGACGAATACAGAGACTATCACCAAGTCGTTGCGACCGTACGCTACAAGGATATGAGCAAAGACGTGCTGAAAGGCGAGCTTCTGCTCTATTATACCCAATACGGCGCGTCGTATATTTATTACGGATGGACCGAGGACGAGACTCTCAGCTATCTGTGCGAGACGCTCTCCCGTCAAAATCTCCTTCTCCTGCACGCCAAGGAATATCTCGCCAGACAGGCGGATCCGGATATCACCGACGCCGAGATCGCCGCTATGAGCGCGGAAGAGTTCCTCACCGTAGACGAGCGCAGATACTGCATAGAGCAGACCAATGCGTCGTTTGAGGAGAGTTTCAGAACTCTGATCACCGATCTCGAGGACGAACAGGCCGCCAACGAAGGCACGTCCGATGACACTACCGACGACGACGCTACCGGCGACGACACTGCTTCTTCCGACGAGGAAGAGCTCGAAGCCCGTCCTTCCCGTCCCGAGGAAGAGGACAGCAGCGAATACGAAGATCAGGGCATGACCGACGAGTCGCAGCTTCCCGAAGGATTCATGGACTACATACAGGACAGGATCGACGCCGAAGAGGACGAGCAGGCGCGCAAGAACATGAACACCGCGCTCAGTCAGCTCCGCGACAACATCGAGAGCAGTTTCAGAGATTATTCGTATTATCTCAACAGTCAGTACGAAACCAGGATACTCGAAAAATACCGTGAAGCGCTCGGCGGCGAATTGCCCGAGATCACGGTCGAAGAGTTCCAATCCCGTTATCAGCGTATGGTGAACGTCAATATAGGAAGCTACGTTGACGAGGAAGCATACGCGAGCGCTCTCAAGTCCTCCTCCTCCGATATCCTCTTCCACAAGACTAAGGGATATTCGCAGGTCAGGAGCATACTGCTCGGTTTCAGCGACGACCAGACGTCCGCGCTCGATACGATAGAAGCGCTCGTCGGCAGCAACGAAAAGGCGCTTGCCGCATACCGCGCCGTGCTTGCTCTCGGTACCGATATTGCCGGCGATATGCCTTCCGAGTTCGCGTCTCTTGCCGATCTCGGCATAAAGGTCAACGTATCCGATCCCGACTATGACGCGGATACGGACGAGCTTTCCGCCGCATATACCGACAAGGGAGTGGATTACAAAGTAGTGCTGTACGCTATGGCGAACGACATCGCCGCCAAAGCGGATAAGGCGGTCGCCGCGGCTCAGGCGTCCGGTATAACCGACGCTACGCAGCTTCAGCTGGTCAGACAGTATGCGACCGACGAGGCGATCACCGATTGGATATATCTGGTCAATGACGACGACGGTATGTTCGACAGCGACAGCTATGTGCTTTCGCCCGACGGCAGCGCGTCTTCGTACGTCGAAGAATATACTGTTCTGGGCAGGGCACTTACCGAAACGGGGATCAATTCCACGGCGATAGTTCCGACCGCCGCGTTCGAATCCAAGGCGGCGCTCGAATATACTCCCGCCGAAGGTCAGGAACCGACCGAAATACTCGCGCAGGCGGACGGCAAGACGTATGAGATCTCTTACGAAACCGTCAAGTCCGAAGACGAGAACGGGGAAAAGCTTTCCACGACAGTCTATACGCTCCGCACCGAAGAGGGCAACGATATCAGCTTTATCGTCAACGATTACGGTATCCACGTCATCTATGTCAAGGACATCTTTGTGGACGAGTCCAAGGGCAGCGTGACCGAATATACCGTGAACGGCGAGACCGCAGGATATATACTCGGTTCCGATTACCGTCATTCCTACGAAGTGACCATCCGTTACGTAAAGGATGAGGACGGCAACGATACAGACGAGATCGAAAGCGTATCCGTTACGGTAACGACGGTAGAGCAGTATATCAAAGACCTTATCGAAGAGGAGCGCACTTCGGCAAAATACAGCGACGTGCAGTACGAGATATTTGCCGACACGTCGCAGTCGATAGTGTTGCAAAGCGGAGTCTACGACGGGCTTCTCTCCGAGATAACCGGATAACGACAAAATAACGAACCGCCGCGGCGACGAGCCGCGGCTTTTTTAAGAGATAACATGAACGAGAGCGATTTCAATGAAAAGACAACGTCGTCGCAGCTTATCTACGACGGCAGGATAATGCAAGTGTATTGCGACGATATCGTCCTTCCCGACGGTAAACCGTCCAAGCGCGAATACGTACGGCACAGCGGCGGCGCGGGAGTGCTCGCCGTGGATGACGAAGGTTTCGTATACCTTGTTTCGCAGTTCCGTTATCCTTACGGGAAGAATACGATAGAGATCCCCGCGGGCAAGCGCGAGCGGGGCGAAGACCCGCGCGTCTGCGCCGAGAGAGAGCTGGAAGAGGAGACGGGGCTTAAAGCCGACAGGATCGAGTTGCTCGCGACCGTTTATCCCACGCCTGCCTATACGGACGAAGTGCTGTACGTCTATCTTGCGACGGGACTCAAAAGCGTGCGCTCTCATCTCGACGACGGAGAGTTTCTTAACGTCAGAAAGATGAAATTCGAAGATGCGCTCGCGCTTGCGGACAGCGGGGCAGTCAACGACAGCAAAACGCTGATAGCCATCTACAAATACGCGTTGATGAGGCGCTCTAATACACGATAGGCTTTGATGTGTTGCGCCAGACCGTAATATTTGAGGCGGCATTTAATGCCGCCTTTGTCTTACAGCCATCTATCTGCGGAGCGGATCCGATATAAAGGTCGTTTGCCGACGATAAGAGGAAGCTGAGAACTTCGGCAAGGCATAAAAAATACGGCGGGAGATCCCGCCGTATTTTTCGTTGTTCGAATTACTTCTTGTCGACGAAGAAGTTGTTGGTCGCGGTTTCCTTCTTGCAGGGGTTGATACCCTTCCACTTTTCGATCAGGTTGCCGTTCTCGTCGAATCTGTGCGGATAGCAGGCGATCATCGTCTTCTTGATGCCGTCTTCGAGCGAACCGCCGCCGTTGTAACCGAATTCGTCATAGTGCAGGTGCTTTCTCACCGCGTCGATGACGTCCTGTCCGAAGTACAGCTTCTGGCTCTGGATATCCTTCATTAGATACTTGTAGTTGAGACCGCTGTCCTGGTTGGTCTTCTTGATGCTGTTGGCGACCATGTAACCGCCGATCGTAGCCATCCAGGTGGGAACGCCCATATAGCGCTTGGTAGCGCCGCAGTCTTCCATCATCATGTTGATCATGGTCTTGTAGGTCTCGTCGTAAGCGCCGATGGGCAGCTTATCGCCGTGTTCGCCGTAGTAGGACGCCGCAACGACCGCTTCCGCGATGCCGTTGACGTGGATCATGTTGGTACCGCCCTTGGGGAACATGACCGCGGGCATCTTGGCGAATCTGTCGAGGAAGATCTCTTTCCAGAGCGGTTCTCTCTCGGGCATGTTGCCGAAGATGTAGGGCAGTTCGAGTACGACCACGTCCATACCGCCGTTGGCTCTGCCGCCGCCGACTTTGATCAGAGCGTCGCCCTGTTCGCAGCGGACCTTGATATAGGGATGCCTGTCCGCAAGATGCTTTTCGGGCCAGATCCTGTTGAAGTACGCGAAGTAGGAGTTGAGCAGAACGGCTTTCTTGACGCCTGCCTCTTTCGCCGCTTCGAATACGGGGATGACCTTGTCCACGAGATACTTGTGGAAGAAGTCGTATCCGCTTACGCCGGGAGTGGTGTGCATACGGTCGTCCGGACCGACGGCGTAAACGAGTACGTCGTGACCCTTGAAGTAATCGACGAGCTGCTCTTTGGTGACCAGATCGGTCGCTTTATCGTTCTTGAAATCGAACAGTTTGCCGTAGTTGACCTTGATCTCGCTCGGCCACCAGGACTGTCCGAGAGTGATCTCGTTGGGGAGAGCCAGAACGGAAACTTCGACTCCCTGTCTCAAAAACTCTTTGGCGGAGTAGAATCCGAGGAATCCCGTGCCGCCGCAGATGAACACCTTCTTGATGTCCAGCTTTTCGTTGTTCGTGTTCGTGTTGATGACACTGCTAAGATTTTCCATATTCACCTCTTATATTAAAGACGGGACTCTGCGCTGAGGCGCAGAATCCCGGCAGATTTTACTTGTTTTTCTTTTCGGCTTCGAGGATATCCTTGTAGCAATCCTCGTCGTAGAAATTGTTCTCCGACGGATCGTGGGTATCGTACCAGACCTGAGCGAAGAAGGGGATGTGCTTGGACAGTTCGTCAAAGTTCCACGGCGCGGGCTGGCAGCACTCGGGGCACCAGTGACCGGCTTTGAGGATCGTGAACGGGGAGGACTCGAACACGTGACCGTTGTGGCACTGCCACTTGACCTTGGTGAACATATCGCCTTTCTTCATATCCTTGGAAAGGCACTTGCCGCCTCTGAATTCGGCTGCCTGCTGCATATCTTCATAGCCGAGTTCGCTGTCAGGCTTGGACTCGTCGTAGCCGTGGCTGAGCAGATACTTGTGAGCGTTCTTGATATTCCTGCGCTCTTCGTAGTCGACCACGTTGCCGTTCTCGTCCTTGATCTGGTTCTTGCAGAACAGCTGGTATTTGCTCCAGTCTTCGCCGATCTCGTTGAATTTGTCCATGCCGCCGTAGAAAGCGGTGACGCGCTTGGTCAGACCGTGAGCGACCCAGTACTTGGGCGCGTTGGAGTCGTTGAACAGCTTCTGAATGGTCAGCTTGCTGAGCAGGCTCTTGGGAAGGGGAGCGCCGAGCTTGAAGTACCAGTTCTGTTTCGCCATACGCTTCCAGAAGATATCCCAGGTCTCGTGTCTGAAATCGAGATAGTCGTTGAGTTTATCGGAATCGTAGTACCAGAAGCAGTGGAAGTTGCGCGCCGCGTTCCAGTTGGGCTTGAAGAACTGTTCGACGGTGGCGCCCATGATGCCGAAGCCGGCTTCCATCGTGTTGTAACCGGTCACGCGGCAGGATTCGCCGTTGCCGATGTTGTATATGTTCTGCCAGAAGCCGTCTTTGAGCGTGCCTTCGCTGTCTTTTACGACAAGGTTGCGGATAAGGATACCGGAGTCTCTCGCGGTAGCCCATTCGATGGGCACGTTCCAGCAGGTGTGGAACATAAGACCGTCGCTCATGTTGTTCTTGAACAGGTTGTCGTGCAAAACGCCCGACTGACGCAGAACTACCCAATGCGGAGGAGTGTTCTCGAGCAGATATCTCTCTGCGCGGAGTTTGGTGATCGCGTAGAAGTCGAATACGCTGGGCATAAGAGGATCGCCCACGCGGCCCCAGGGGTGTTTCCAGTCTCTGTTGCCGTATTCCGCTATCGTGCCGATGTGAACGTATTTGATCTGGTCGGCGCGGTCGGACTCGCGGATCGAATCGATGAGTTTGATCGTACCGTCGAGGTTCGCCTTTTTCGCGGCTTTCGGATTGTGATCCGAGATCGGCGGGATGACCGCGGCGCAATGGATGACGTAGTCGCTCTTTGCAACGCAGTATTCGCAGTCTTTCTTGTTGTCGAGATCGCCGAATACGACTTCGAGATCGGCGCCGTATTCCTTTTGCAGCTTAGCCGCGAGCTTTTCGTTGGACGGCTTCTTTCTGAGCAGGATGATGCTCTTGAATTTACCGGTCTCCATTACGCTCTTGAGCACTTGGCTGCCCATCGAGCCGGACGCGCCGGTCACTAACACAACTTTTTTGTTCATAATTCCTCCGATAGTGTTGTCTGGTGGCGTTTGCCTTTGCAACTATTATAGCATATAAAATAAACACTTACAAGATTTTTTATCATAATTTTGTCAAAATTATCGACACTAATACGGTAAAAAGGATGTGTGCTATGAGGAGATTTCGTGTCGCGGCGACGGCGGCAGCCGTCGCGCTCGCAGCTGTTTTATGCATATTTTCCGCGTCGTGCGCAGACGCTTCGCTGATGACGGACGACGATCTGCAGAAGAGGGTGGAACTCAACTGCAGATTCGACCTCTTGGAGGTCGGCGAAGAAAGGCGGTATTACGTCGAGATAAAGCCCGCGGGATCGGTGGACGATCTGAGGTTTTTCAGCTCGGACGACGCCGTGGCGACTGTGGACTCTAACGGTATGGTGATCGCGCTTGCCGCGGGCGAGGCAAAGATAACGGCGAGGTCGGAAAAAGCGTCCTGCGAAGATGTCATGGAGATCGTCGTTTACGACGAGATACTTGTGGCGGACGAGGCGCAAAACGGCGGCAGGTCGTTTGCGGAAGCGGCGGGCGGAGACGGCAAAACGTCGATCGCGTTGTTCGGGGATTTTTTGGAGCCCGTGACGATAAAAGGCGATGTATACGTCACAGGCATAGACGGCGCCCGACTGTCGTCGGTGACCGTCGGAGAGGGCGGAGCCTTCTCGGCGGAAAATGTGACTTTTTACTCGGGGCAGGATATCGAAGGCGGCGTCTTTGTCGGGAAAGGAGGCTGGTTCAAGGCGAGCGGATGCAGATTCGAGAGCGACGAAGACGGGCCTGTCGGAACCGCCGTGCTCGCGGAGGACGGCTTTACCGGAGTGGACGTTTCGGACTGCGAATTTTACGGCTTTGCCTGCGCCGTGGACGCGCGTCCGTCCGACGGGGAAATATCGGTGCGCAACAATATCTTTTCCGATTCGGACGTAGCTGTTTCCGTAGACGTCAGATTGCCGGGATCGGGGACGAACGCCGGGATGACCGGAAAGATAGAGGACAATATCTTTTTGCATTGCGTAGAATGTTCGCGTTTTTCGTATTGCGGAAAATACGAAGGAGAACTGGACTTCGAGGACGAGGGGATAAAAGTATGAGCCGCCGCGCGGCGGTATTCCCGGTTGCGGAAGCCTCCGTTAACCTGTAAAAAACGCTTGAAAAATCCGTCTTTTCTGCTATAATAAACTATATAAGTATGTAAGAGGCGGAACGCAGAATGCCGAGAAAGAGAAAACAATACGACATCGACAGGTCCGAAAAGGAGACGAACGGGTTTGCTTCGGAAAGTGCGGCGGAAGATATCACGGCTTCCGACGACGCTCCCGCTGTAGTCGAAACGGAAACTGCCGTAGTGCCCGAAGAGGGGCAGGGCGAGCCGGTCGATACCGTCATCAGGATAGGCGAGACCGCCGCCGAATCGAAAAAGCTCAACGGCTTCGACAGATTCTGGATCAAGGTCTGGTCGGTCATAGTTTCCGCCATCGGCGCGATCGCGGGCGGGATAAATTTCGTAATATTCAAGATATTCAAAAAGCGTCTTCCCGACCGCTACGTCAAAGCGTTCGTCGCGATCGTGATCGTGATACTGCTGATACTGCTTGTCACCGCGCCGTTCAAGATAACGGTCAACGACGTCGAGCAGCTCAACATATACAACGACGGTCTTACGCCCGTATATATGAGGGTCGCGGACAGCGCGGACAACGGTTATCCGATCTACAAGTGGGGATACGCCGATTCGCGCGGCAGAGTGGTGATAGCCTGTATTTACGACGATGTCACCGAGTTCAAGCACGGAGTCGCGTTTGTCAATTACGTGGAGGACAAAGGCGACGGCGTAGTCGAAAACTACTGGTATCTGATCGATACGTCGGGAAACAGGCGAGGTTCGCTCAACTTCTTCTATTCGACGGAACTCGGCGCGTCCGACCCCGTGGGAGAGTTCGGCGACGACGACAGGCTCGCGCCCGTATACGTCGGAGGAAAATACGGATACATAAACACAAGGGGAGAGATGGCTATCAACGCCGCTTACGATGAGGCGGGCGTCTTTATCGACGGATACGCGCGCGTCAGGCTCGGCTCCACCGAGTATTTCATAAACACGAAAGGGGAGGATCTTACGGGCACCCGATTCGAAGAAGTGCGCGATTTCTGCGGGGGCTACGCCGCCGTCAAGCAGAACGACCTTTGGATGTTCCTCGACAGGAAGGGGGATATCCTCAGCAGCAACAACGCTCCTCTCGTATTCGACAAGGTCACCGATTTCACGAACGGTTACGCGCTCGTGCGCAACGGCACCACGCTCAGCATCATAGACGCCGACGGACACTACGTCATTTCGGGCAATACGTTCAACGACCTCAAAGTCGCGGAGTATTTCGATACTTCGTGGTGGTGACGACAGCCGCAAGGCAAAACCGACGGACGTCGGACAGCTGACAAACGACGGCGCCGCTCGCGCCGTTTTTTCGGGGATCGTATGATAGGACACGTTATATTGCACGCACTCGAGGACAGCGCAAAAGTTTTGATAGTGCTGATCCCGATAACCTTTTTGATAGCTTTGCTCGAACCGCGCCTTGCGGGCAAAGTAAAACTCAAAGGCGCCGCAGCTCCGCTTGTCGGCGTGACGGTGGGGCTTTTTCCGCAATGCGGTTTCAGCGTAGTCGCGACCGACCTTTACCAGAAGCGCCACATCACCGTCGGCACGCTTATCGGCGTATACCTTGCCACGTCCGACGAGGCTCTCCCGATCTTTCTGGCAGATCCGGACAAGGCTTTGCACATACTTCCGATACTTGCGTTCAAATTCGTCATAGGGCTTGCGGCAGGTTATGCCGCGGACGCGATCTTTTCCGAAAGCAGACGCGCAGTCGCCGCGCACAATCTGCAATGCGATCACACTCCGACCGTTCATTTCGGATGCTGTTCTCACAGCATAGAGAGCGGCGGCGAAACTCCCGATTACGGAACGCACCCGCATTGCGACGAAACGGAGCATGACTGCGATCATGAACACCCGCACGAAAAAACCTCGAATGAGCGCATCTGTCCGAGCGAAGACGATCCGACGAAGAATATGACGTTCGCAGGGGGTAAGACCGAAGTCTGCGGAGGGGCGGAAGACAGCTCCGCTCACGTACTTCCGGGGAACGGCGGAGATAGCGACGGTCACGCGCACGGGAGCGTTCCGCACGAGGATCCGAAAGCGCGCCGCAAGCGCAGACTCTCGCATTATCTGGTGCATCCGCTGGTGCACAGCGCAAAGATATTCGCGTACGTTTTCGTCGTCAATCTGATATTCGGATTTATCATAGAATCCGTGGGGGAAGACGCGCTGATAGAGTTTTTGTCGGCAAACAAATACGTCGCTCCGCTTTTTGCGGTCATCGTCGGCGCGATACCCAACTGCGCGTCTTCCGTGGTGATAAGCAATCTGTATCTTCTCGGAGGGCTCGGTTTCGGCGCGACTTTGGGAGGCTTGCTCATGAATTCGGGACTGGGATTCGCCGTGCTGTTCAAGGACAGAGCGCATCTCAAACGCAGCTTCGCGATATCGGGAGCGATGTTCGCGATATCGCTCGTCTGCGCCTATGCGGTTTCGGCTGTATTTTCGTTCGAGGCGCTGCCGATCTGACGGCCTCGCTTTCAAGCGGGGCGATCGCCGATGCGCGTACCGCATATGCCGCCGTATCGGATATATAATTGATAAAATCTAAAATATTTATATATAGGCTCGATCGCGGGAACGGACTGAGTCGGCATACGAAATGAACAGCGCCGCGAGGTGAGCGATCCTTTCGGACAATGCAAAAAGTTCTCGGAAATCAGTCGAATAGTATTGATAGAGCGCGGAGGCTCACGTATAATGATATTGTAAGGGCGATGCCTTTGCGGAATGACGAACGTTTACGGCGCAGGTCGTAAGCGAGGAGAGTCCCTGTTGCGACGGGGGCTCGTTTTTCTACGCAGACGGCGTATGCGCTTTGCCGATAAGGACGCGTCGGTTTGCGTCGGCGAAAAGACGCCCGGGCGTACTCCGACGCGTGCGGACCGAACAGGGCCGACTCTTTCGTTCAACGCTTGCCGCGCCGTTACGCTCTGAGAAGAGCGCGATAGTGTAAAATTTTTTGTAAACCCCTTGAAATTGTTGTCGGAATATGTTATATTTAGAGTCCACCTCCGTAGAGGAACGGGCAAAAACGCCGCTTGCGGACAAATCGGAAAAAAGTTTCGAAAAACTTGAAAAAATTTGTTGACAACGGAAAAAGCCTGTGATATTATGGAGAAGCTGTCGCGGAAAGGCGCAGCGAGGACATTGAAAACCGAATAGGAAGGAAGGGAGCAGGGAAGGCTTTGAAAAAAGCAAACAACTGCTTTCTTAGCGAATTGAAGTGTACAAAAAAACTACACGAAGTCAATTTAAAGAGGAAGAGTTAGAGATTGAACTTGAGAGTTTGATCCTGGCTCAGG
>DVKK01000030.1 GCA_018716085.1 Candidatus Ornithoclostridium excrementipullorum
GAAGAAATAGAAAAAGAGCAACCCGGCGATTCGGATTGCTCTCACTTGGTGCGGTTACCGGGACTTGAACCCGGACGGTTGCCCATACGCCCCTCAAACGTACGCGTCTGCCTATTCCGCCATAACCGCATATCGCCGCATCTGCGACAGCGTAGATTATGATAACGTAATTCGGCGAGAATGTCAAACGATTTTCGTCAGGTGCCGCATTTTTTTTGGCGAGGGACGGGGGACGGGAGTTCGGGTGAGGATACCGCGCGAAAAATTATTTTCCTTATTGCAACGATCGGCGCGTTAATGCTATAATGTTTGTACAAAATGATATACGTCGGATAAAGAGGATTGTCATGGATTTTACGACGCTGTTTGTCAATATAGGGAATTGGATAGTGACGGAAGGGCTGAAAGCCCTGGTCGCTTTTATCGTCTTATTGATACTGTTCAAGATCACGAACGTAATATGCCGCAAACTCGCAAAGCTCATGCGGAAGAAGAAACTGGACGAAGCGGTCGTACGCGTTTCGGAAACGTGGGCGAGGCGCGGCATCAAGTTCGTGCTTTTCATCGTGTTCATCGCATATCTCGGATTTGAAACTTCGAGCATCACCGCGGCGATAGCCTCGCTCGGCGTGACGATAGGCCTTGCGTTGCAAGGCTCGCTGTCCAATATCGCCGGCGGTATAGTGCTGCTCGTCATGCATCCTTACCGCGTGGGCGACGAGATAGAGATCGAAGGGAATACCGGCACCGTCGAGGATATAAAGCTTTTTTACACATATCTCCGTACGTCCGACAACAAGCTTATAGTCATTCCCAACAGTACCGCCGCGAACGACGAGATCATCAATTACAGCACAAAACCGACGCGTCGCGTGGATCTCATATTTTCGATATCGTACGACAGCGATTACGAAACGGCAAAGGCGCTCATTATCGATTGCGTGAAGGGACTCGGACACGCGCTCGAGGACCCCGCTCCGTTCGTGGGCATGGAGGCGCACGCGCAGTCAAGCGTCGACGTGATAGTCAAATACTGGGTGCCGACTAACGTGTACTACGACAGCAGATATATGATGAGGGAGGCCGTCAAACTGGCGTTCGACGCCAACGGGATAGAGATACCGTATCCGCAGCTCGAAGTGCACACCAAAAGCGACGGCAGAGAAAGCAAGTGAAAGCGAGCCGTAGCTTTTCGCGAAAAAGGCGGAAAATCGGGATGAGATAAAGGAGAGAAGCATGAGTACATTGTCCAAAAAAGGAAAGATCGCGGTTTCGGTAGTCGTATGCGCGGTCGTGATCGCGGTCATTGTCGGGTTGAGCGTGTTCGCGTGGCTGTATACGTTCGACTATCCCGACGGGCCGGTCGAAAAGGCGACGTCGATCGAATTGCCGGAAGACGGCAAGATACGCGTTCTGCAACTGACCGATCTGCATCTGACCGCTCCCGCGTGGAACGGCAGGGATTCTCAGACGTTGGAGTGGGTAAAAGAGGCGATCAGGATGTCCGATCCCGACGTGATAGCCGTGACGGGCGACGCGGTCGGCAGCAATTATTTTTACCGTCAGCGCGACAAGGGCATAGTCGCCATAGCGGAGATCTGCGAGGAGGCGGGCATACCGTGGATGTTTACATACGGCAATCACGACGGAGAATGGAGTTGGCAGACGGGCGCGATGGTCGGACCGGAGAACGCCGAGCAGGGAAAAGAGGAGATACTTGAAGTCCTTCAGGGCTATAAATACAGTCTTATGACGCGCGGCGACACCGACGGCGTCGGCAATTACGTGATAGACGTGGTGGATAAGGACGGAAAGACGGTGTTCGGGCTGGTCAATATGGACTCGCACGACAAGATATTCCGCGAAAACGGCGAGAAGAGCGGATATGCGGGCGTGACGGCGGATCAGGTCGCTTGGTACGAGCGCGAGATAAAGGCGCTCAATGCCCGCGGCGACGGCGACGTAAAGTCCGCGCTGTTCATGCACGTGCCTTTATACGAATATCAGGACGCGTTGGACAACTATCCGCTTTGGGGCGATTTTCACTCGTATACGCTGCAAGACAAATGCTACGTACCCGAAACCAATATAGGGCTATACGACAAGATAGCGGAACTGCGCAGCACTCAATTCGTAACCGCGGGACACGATCACGATCACAACTTCGCGGTTATGTACGAAGGCCCCGACGGGATAAACGCCGATTTTCCCGTGATACTGCATTACGCGCGCTGCTCGGGCGTGAACGCTTGGGAAAGGCGCGTACCGATAGGAGCGAGCGTTATCGATATCGACGTGCTGTCGGACGACGTTGAGTCGATGTACAAGATAAGCGTCATAGAGCCTCCCCGCGATTTTTATTACGACGAGTACGAGGGGTGGAGATAATCACCGGGTCTGTGTGAGAAGCCGTACCGTTTTGCGCGGTACGGCTTTTTGTTTGCCGTCATGCCGTTCGGGACGGCGTATCGCAGACCGAAAACTACCTTATGCGGTTTTGTCGCGCGCTCGGTCAGTCTATCCAGACCACCTTGTCGTCCGCGGCGATGGTAACGACGTCCGCTATCCACAGCAGCGTGGGGCACAAGAACAGCGTCGCTACGGCAAGCAATATCCCGACGGGGGAATTCTTGTCTATGCTCCTGCAAAGTCTGTAAACCGCCCAGACAATGTCGAGAAAGGGCAGCGCGAGCAGCAGTTTCACGAGTTTGGGCAGTCTGTCCATTGCCGATATTATCTCTTTCATGCTATCTCCGTTATACGACGTTACCGTCTGCGGCGGGCGGAAAACCGCCCCTCCGCGGAGGAGGGACGGCGCCTTTGTCCGTCAGGCGGTCAGCTTGACGGCGGTAAGACTTGCGTTTGCCCCGACCGAAGCGGTGTAGCCTCCGGTGTAGGCGGGGAACGTCAGCGCGAGCGAAAGCTCGTCGTTATCGGCAAGCGTCAGCACATAGCTGCCCGAAATGGGCGCCGCCTGACTTGCCTGCGCATAGACGGTCTGCTGCGTGGACGTGATCGGCGCGTCGTTGTTTAGTATCTGCGCAACGACGTTGCCCGCCGCGCTGGGGGTGACGGTCACCGAATAGGACACGAGATAGGTCCCCGCCTGCTGTACGGTGATCGTATTCGCGGCGGCGCCCATATTCGAGGTCGGACCTGCGGTGGCGAGCGTAAGCTCGACGGGCGTGGTCGTATCGGTCACGGACGGGCTTTGGGCGGCGTCTTCGGAAAGGGACGCGTATGCCGACGCCAGAGCGGGTCCCGTCGGTCCCGTCGGGCCTGTCGGACCTTCGGCACCCGTTGCGCCCGCAGCTCCCGTAGCGCCCTGAGGTCCTGTGGGACCCGTAGGTCCTGTCGCCCCCGTAGTGCCCGCGGTCCCTTGCGCGCCCTGAGGCCCCGTCGGTCCCGTGGGACCCGTAGCTCCGGTAACGCCCG
>DVKK01000031.1 GCA_018716085.1 Candidatus Ornithoclostridium excrementipullorum
TCGACCTTGACGATGTAAGTCTTTTCCACCTCGTGACTGGGATGAGTGAGCGCATACACGGCGTCGCCGTCGTTGGTCAGTATCAGAAGCCCTTCGGTATCGTAGTCCAACCTGCCGACAGGTACGAGATGCGGAACGCTCACGTCGCGCAGATAGTCGAAAACGGTCTTTCGCCCCTTATCGTCACTCACAGAAGTGATGCATCCCTTCGGCTTGTACAACATGATATAGCTGTACTTGGACACGGGTTGGACCGCTCTTCCGTCGACAAAGACCGTGTCGGAGCGCGTATCGACCGATACGCCCAATTCCGTCACGGTCCTGCCGTTGATCTTTACTCTTCCTTCCTCGATCAGCTTGTCGGCGCCTCTCCTCGACGCGACGCCGCAAGCGGCGAGATATTTGTTAAGCCTTTCCAATCGGAAATCACTCCTTCGTCCGTAAATCCGCGCAGCGAATCTATCGCCCGTTTGTTCTTTATCGTATTTACAGTAACAACTTTTTCGGTGAAAATCAAGCGTTTGTTCTCGAAAAAGAGTATATTGCCGACCGTTTCGCCCGCGGCTATCCCGTCGGGATACTCCCCCAAAGGCTCGAAGCGGTATTCTATCTCGGTTTCGGATCCTTTCGCAACGGGATAGGAAGCGTTTTCGGCAAGGCGAAGCTCGACGGTTTCGCCTCCGGTTTCGAACAGCGCGTACGGCTCGTCGGAGCGCGCCAGACGGACGACTTCGTAATTGTCGAAGCCGTATTGCAGCAGAGATTTGGATATCTCCCACATATCGCCCCTGTTGAGCGCGACCGATATCAGCTGCATACCGTCGCGCCGGGCGGCGCCGACAAAACATTTGCCCGAAGAAGTGGTATATCCCGTCTTCACGCCGTTGGCGCCGTCAAACGTCGTAAGCAATTTGTTTTTGTTGTAAAATACGTGCGCCTCGCTCTCGGACGGATCGCCGCTTTTGTAAGACTTGGACGAAACAATCTTCACGAATTCGTCGTTCAGGAACGCCTCGCGCGTTATCATCGCCAAGTCGTATGCGGACGTGTAGTGTCCCTCGGCGTGCAGACCGTGAGCGTTGACGAAGTGCGTGTTTTCAAGCCCGAGTTCCGCGGCTTTGTCGTTCATCATTTCCACAAACTTCTCTTCGCTTCCGCCCACCGTCACCGCCAGACACTGCGCGGCGTCGTTGCCCGACCTCAGCATAAGACCGTACAACAGAGTGCGTACGGATATCTTCTCGTCGTATTTCAAATATATAGACGACCCCTCGATACCTACCGCTTCGTCCGGAACGGTGACTATGCGGTCGAGATCCGCGTTCTCCAACGTCACCAACGCGGTCATGACCTTGGTAGTGCTCGCCTCTTCCAACCTCATATCTTTGTTGTCGGATCTCAGTATACGCCCCGACGACGCTTCGATAAGGATATACGACGATCCTGTCTGTGCGGAAGTCGAATATGCGCAATAAAGCCATATTGCGGCTGAAAAAAGCAATATTATTATGAAAACCATACTAATTGAGAGTAATTTATTACCTTTTGTCATTTCTTTAATGCTCCTATCGCGGCGCCGACGAGCTTCTCCCAGACGTCTTTGCCTTCGTCTTTTTTGAGTTTGAACAACTCGGTGCCGTCCCCTCCTCCGCACGAAATGAACCCGATGGGAGTGATCGTCACGCCGCCGCCTCCGCCTCCCGCGAACTGCATCAAAGCGCTGTCGGGACGCTGGGAATAATCCCCGCCGCCGGTCGCGAAACCGAGGCTTATCTTGGTCAGCGGTATCAGCACTCCGCCGTCGGGCAAAGGTATCGGTCTGCCGACCACGTTGTCTACCGCTCCCGCCTTTTTCAGGTTATCGAGCGTTACGGCTATAAGTTCGTTTATATTGTCTTTCATATCCACCTCTCGGCTTAGTGTGCGCCGCAGATCCGCAGTTATGCGAGAGGCGCGCTTACCGTTTCTTTGATAAAAAAGCGTCCGTTGCACACGTATAAAGTATGTTCGCCGTGATGACCGCCGAAATAACGGTTTTGTCGCTGTGCGCCCTGCTCTGCGCCGCGGCTTCGCTTAAATTAAAGATATCGTTCTGTGCCGATCAGTCGCTCGGTTCGCTCTGCGCCGACTTGCACGTCGGCAAAGCGCGCGCCGCAAAGATAAGGCTCTTTTCCGCGGGAAATTCGTTTTACGGACAGATAAACGCAAGCGATCCGAAAAAACTTCGCTTTGTCAAAAAGAAAAAAAGCTCTGTTTCCGCCTTGAAATTTTTGAAGAATTTTTCGTTTTACGCCGACGAATTCACTCTCAACGTGACGCTGAAAGGCGGCGATTATCCGGACGTTTTCGTTTTGGAATGCGCGGCAAGATGTGCGCTCGCGCTCCTTTCCGCATTCGTGAAATGCCCCGAAGCGCGCTGCTCGATAATACGCAGCGCCGACGCGAAAGGACTGCTCGTCAACGGCAGCATGACCGTTTCCGTCGGAGAACTGCTGTCATCCGCAGTCTACGCGCTTTCCCTTTCCCGCAAAAAGGCTCAGGCTACGAAAGCGTGACTTCCGACACTTTTGCACGAATGCCGCTCGGCTGTGCCCGACGGACGTTTGAAAATTCGCTCCGTCGCCTTGTCGGAGCGCGTTGTCGTCGAAGTATTTTAACGACGCGGCGATCGCCGGCGTCTTACCCTCGGCAACGGCGGAAAAGCCGCCCCCGCACGCAAGGACAGACGGAGTTTGAGTTAACGATAATTACCGCACCGTTCCGTCGGGCGCTCGCGGCGAAATGTCGATAACTCCCCGTCTGCCGACGTGTATTCCGATCGCAGCGCATGAGAATGCGCTGTCTGCGTTTACTCCGTACGCCGCCCGTTAGCGGCAACGATGTCTGACGGCGTGCAAGACTCCGTCCCGTTCTCGCTACGCGTTTTTATTCAAACGCCGTTTTTTGCGTCGCGGTCGAACGCCCCGTATTCGTATTCTCAGTATCTGCCGCGCCCTTAGCAATAATTCAAAGCGCGCCGAGTCGCGGCAAAAGAGCCCCCGCAACGGCGCGGAGGCTCTTTTCTGTCCATATTGTCCTTAAATCACTCTCCGTCCTTGTCTGCGGCGGCTTCGGAGCCCGAACTTTCGACGATCTCGAACTGTTCGTCGGCAAGGAAATCGGGGACTTCGTTGCTGTCCATCTCCTTGTCCAATTCACGCGCGAGCCTCTCCTGAGCGGCGGTATCGTAAGCGCCCGAACCGTCGTCGTTGATCTCGCGGTACAGACCTTCGGACAGATTGTTGTAGTTGCCGTATTCGACGAGCCTCTGCATGACTTCGTTGTAATCGGGCAGGTCGTCGATATTGTGCAATTTGAATTTTTTGAGGAAGTTATCGGTAGTGCGGTAAAGCGTGGGTCGTCCCGGCGCGTTCTTTTTGCCGCATGCCTCTATCAGCTCGAAGCGAAGCAGCGTGGTGATGGCGTAATCCGAGCTTACGCCGCCCCTGACTTCTTCTATTTCGCCTCTGGTCGTAGGCTGTTTGTAAGCGATTATGGCAAGCACTTCGAGCAAAGTACGGGACAGCTCCCGCTCCTTTATCGGGCGCAGAGCCGCCGCGACGGTATCGCCGTACGCGGGATTTGACGCGAATTGCACCTTGTCGCCTATGGTAAGCAATATTATACCGCGCGGATCGCGGTAAGTCTGGTCGAGCGCCTTTATCGCGTCGTTTATATCCTTGCGCGTGACGTCGGACGGCATACTGTCAAGCAATTCGCTCCTCTTTATCGGCACGCCCGAAGCGAATATCAGCGCCTCCACGGTATGTAATATCTCACTCTTCGTCATACTTGTCCTCCGTCTGAGTCAGCTTTTGCAGATCCAGTTCTTTGCCGCCCTCTTCCTCTTCGTTGAGCTCGATATATATATCCGACTCGAAGGTATCCTGCGTGGCTTTTACGAACTGTTTCTTCATCAGCTCCAACAACGCCTGGAAAGTCGTTATCACTTCGGTACGGCTCGCGTCGTCGCCGAAAAGATCCGCAAACTTTATCCTTTTCTTTTCCTTCACGACAAGGGATATGAGCGCTATCTTCTCCGTTACCGTGAACTTGTCCTTGCGTATCTTCTTGGTGCCTATCTCCTTATCTTTCTGCGATATTTTGAGCAACACCTTGCCGTACGCTTCTATAAGCTTGTTGAAGTCGAAACTCTTGACGACTATCTCCGCGTCGTCGTCGGTATATTTGGGCTCGTTGTAGAATTGGTTGAGCACTTCCTGCTTTCTTATCTCGTCCGCCTCTTCCTTGAACATCTGGAAGATCATAAGCTGACGGCGGAGTTCTTCTTCGGGATCGTATTCGTCCTCTTCTCCCCAATCGTCCTCTTCGGGCTTGGGCAGCAGGCTGCGCGCCTTTATGTCGAGAAGCGTAGCCGCAATTACGAGAAAATCGCTTGCCACGTCCATATCCACAGTGCCTATCTGATCCATATAAGCGAGATACTGCTGCGTGACGGACGATATCGGACAGGTGGCTATATCCATCTTGTTCTCTTTGACTATCAGCGTGTACAGAAGATCGAGCGGACCTTCGAAGTCGCTCAGTTTGAGTTGTATTATATCGCTTGCGTGATAGTCGAAGAAGTTTGCCATATCACATCCCCAGTATCAGCGAGAAGAGTTGTCTTACCGCCGAACTGACCGCCCCCATATACAGTCCGAGTATATCGAGATACGGAGAGATATAACCGAGCACGTTGCTGAGCACGAGCAGACCGAGCAGCAGAAAGGAGCCGTATCTGTAATTGAATTCCACGTATCTGTTATACGGCTTCGCGAGAGTTTCCACCACTCTGAATCCGTCGAGAGGATATATCGGTATCAGGTTGAACGCAAACAGCGTAAGATTGACCGTCGCCGAATATTGCAGCAAATAGACCGTGAAATTGACGAAATAGTATGCAAAGTTGCGCGATTCGAACACCACCGTGTCGCCGAGGATCGCCGCCAGTATAGCTATGCACGACATCGCGAGGAACGCCTGTATCACGTTGCACACCACGCCCGCGATGGACGTAGTGATCATGCCGCGCTTGTAGTTGCGGAAATTGCGCGAATCGATCGGCACCGGTTTAGCCCAACCGAAACCTATCAGCGCAAGCATCAGAAATCCGATCGGGTCGAAATGTTTGGCGGGATTGAGCGACAGCCTGCCGCTCATCTTAGCGGTGTAATCGCCGTTCCAGTACGCCACGACGCCGTGCGCGAACTCATGCAGGATTATCGCGCCGAGTATCGCGATCAGATAGGCGAGGATGGCGACGAAGCCGAGCAGCTTGTCGTCCATCGCTCTCATCATGGAAAACAGTGATATCAGCATTTATTCTCCGTTATTCTTCCGCCGACTTATTATTATTTAAGTTTATCAAAACGCAAGCGACAAGTCAAGCGCGGCGACGCGCCTGCGCGGACGCGGTCATACGGACAGCAGTCCCTCCACATTGACGAGCACGCGCTTGTCCGCAACGGCGTCGTCCAGGACCTTGGCTATCCAATCCTGCGCCGCTTTGGTCTTTTTCCCGCCGAACAGCGCCAGCGTCTCCTTGACGGTGTCCTCGACGCTGAGTTTTCCTCCCACCTCCAGGGCGCATTTGATCGCGGCGAACGCTTCGTCCGGATAAACGCGCGACAGATCGCGTACGTTCTTGGTATCGTTCGGGCGGAACGTTTCGACGGGCTTATCCACGTAAAACACCTTTCCGTCGGTTTCCCTGCGGAACGAAACGAACGAATCCGCATATGCCGTGAGCTGAGCGAGCGCGCGCTTTGCGGTCGGCTGCAACGCATACAGCGCGGACAGCCTCGCCAGAAGGGTGCGCTGCTCTATCGGAGATTCGCGCTCTATGATCGCGCGTATCTTCTCGGTTATCTTATCCTTGTTGGCGGCATTCAGCACGTAATCCTGCCCGGACGCTTTCGCGGACGGCTTGACCGCAAACGCCTTGTAAGGCTCTCTGTATCTGGATACTATCTCGCGGATGGCTTTCTTGCCGAGCGAGCGCTTTTCGACCAGCGCCGCCACGGCATCTTTTATACGCTGGATCTCGCGCTTCGGGTTGTTGAAATAGTTGACGCACCAGACGTGATAAGTATTCCAACCCAAACGGCGCAATATACGCGAATGCATCGTCACTCTGTCCTTGACGCCTTTGAGTTTGAGCGAATTTTCGCTGTCCGCGAGTACCGCGAGGATGTATCTGTCGGGATCGCGGGGATCCACCACCGCAACGTCTATCTTGAAATCGGAAACGCCCACGTTGCTGTCGCAGGCTATGCCGCGGTCTTTGAGTTCCCTCGCCAGCTGTTCTCCTATGCCGGTATCGGTGCGCCCTATATCGGCGCTGCCTATCGCGAGCATATCCTTGCCTCTCTCGGCGTATTCGAGGAAATATTTCAGACACTCCACGCCCTTGCTGTTGGTGCGGCTGAGGTCGATCATATTGCCTCGGATCGCGCTGAACACGCACATCTCGGAGCGGGCGCGGGTCACGGCGACGTTAAGACGCTTTTGTCCGCCGCTCTGGTTGATCGGTCCGAAGTTGAGCGACAGCTTGCCGTTCTTGTCGGGACCGTAGCCCACGCTGAACAATATCACGTCGCGCTCGTCGCCCTGGACGTTTTCGAGGTTCTTGACAAAGAGCGGCTCTTCCCTCTCGAAAGCGACCTGATCCAGCCCCTCCTCGTGTATCTGTCTGTTGAGAGCGTTCTCTATATAGTTCTGCTGCGCGATGTTGAACGTGACCACGCCTATGCTCTCTTTGGACAACACGGGGTCTTTCAGTCTGCGGACGACGTCCGCGACAAGTTCATCGCCCTCCTTCTTGTTGCACTTCTCTCCGCCGCGCTCGTAGATACCGTCTACGTAACGGAATCTGACCTTGCTGTTGAGCTCGTTCGGCGACGGGAACGTGAGCAGAGTGTTGTCGTAGAACGTCGCGTTGGAGAACGCGATGAGGCTTTCGTGACGGGAACGGTAGTGCCAGCGCAGTCTGTTTTCCGGCATACCCAGCGCGAGGCAGTCGTCGAGAATGCTTTCCAGATCCTCCGACTCGTAATGCTCGTCGTCCTTGACGTCCGCATTGAAGAACGTCGTCGGAGGGAGCTGCTGCGGGTCGCCTACGACTATCAGGTTTTTGCCGCGAACGATACTGCCCACGGCTTTGCAGGTAGGAAGCTGCGACGCCTCGTCGAATATGACGAGATCGAACTTGTCCATGTCCACGTCGAGAAACTGCGTGACGGAAGTCGGACTCATCATCATGCAGGGACAGCATACTTTGAGTATGGACGGGATATTCGAGAACAGCGACCTCAACGTCATCCCCTTCATATTCGTCTTTTCCGCGCGCATGAGCAGCACGCGTTCGGTGCTGTGGTCGCCCTCGCTTTCGGGACGCGGCAGGCGCGCCGCGAGTCTGTTGAATATCTCCGCTCTGGTAAGACGTTCGTACTCGTCGGTGATCTCGCGGAATCTGTTCGCGGTCTCTTCCAACGTCATTCCCGAGAAACGGCTGAGCGTTTCGTCCAGAAGCAGCTCGCTTCTGACGAAGTTGAAATAGACGCACTTCTTGAAACAGCTCATCACGTCGGACGCGGTTATCTCGCCGTTGCCGAGAGGTCCCAGAACGAATTCCAGTCCGCTCCTGCGGCACTTATCCACGATCTCCTGATAACGGCACCAGTTGGGCACGTAGTCGAAGTTCTTCTGTATATTGGTCAGGTAATCTATCTTGGAGCCTATCTCGTTGCCGCCGCGGTAATCGCCCGTGCGGTAGACCTCGCAGAAAGTCTTCATCGCGCGGTCGTAGCCCTCGTATGCGTAGACGTAATACTGTCCGTGCAGATTGGGTCCGTACTTGACTATCTCGGCACAGGCTTCTTCGAACACTTTCTGATCGAAATCGGCGTACAGCCCCGCCGCGGCGCCGTAAAGAGCCTCGATGCCTTTGCAGTATTGGGCTATCTTGTCCGCGTCCGCGTTCGGATCGCCGAACAGCAAACGCAGTTCCTTTGCGTTCTTGCCCGCCATGCGGCGCGTCTGCTCGCACCGCGCGAGATATGTGAAAAATCCCGTCCTCTGCGCCTTGTCCACTCCCTCGGGCAATATCTTGCGCAGTCTCCGCGACGGACTTTTGCCGGAAGCGGCTTCCGTAAGTTCGTCGAAAGGGATGTCGGTCGGATACGCCCCGTATCTGGCGCGGTAGTCGGTCATCATCATGGACGCCTTTCCGCTCAGATTGAGATAGCTGTCCGCCAGATCCTTTTTGCGCGGATCCTTTCCCGAGAAATACGCGATAGCGTAATCCTCGTTGAGTCCCGCCGAAAGTTTGTACAGAGCGTCAAGTTTCTGCTCCGTCAGCGACACGGTGCGGACGCTGTAATACGGCAGAAGATTCCGTGCGCAGGAGCGCAGATTTTTCAGTTGGTTAAGACATATCTCGAGGATCGCCTCGCCCCGCGCCCGCCACTTGTCGTCGTAAACGAAACCGCCTATATGTTTGAACGGCGACTTCTGTATGTCCCCGCACTCTTTCGCCCTGAGAGAAAGTTCGGCGAGTATCTGCAGATATCCGCGGAAAGATTCCGCGGTCAGTTTTTCGTAGAACAGACTGTCTATCCTCAGACAATCGGGCGCGTCCTGATTTTCGAAATATTCGAGTATGCCCTCGTAGAGAGATATCCCAAGATATCTCTTGCGGTGCATCGCCTCCAATTCGCCCGAAAGGGCGCCGACGCACTCCTTTATCTCCTCTATCTTCTCTTCCGCGTCGCCTTCGGGCGCGTTTTCGCGCAGAGCGAGAGTATTGACTATCTGCCCGAGCACCGCGTTTTTGTTGGTCTTGCCGGAATGCAGTTCAAGACAGAAATCGGCAAGTCCGATCGCTTTCAGCCTTGAATGAACGACGGACAACGCCGCCTTTTTCTCGGCGACGAACAGCACTCGTCTGCCTCGCACTATGTTGTTGGCGATAATGTTGGTTATGGTCTGGGATTTGCCCGTCCCCGGAGGTCCGTGCAGAACGAAACTCTTGCTAAGACTGTCGTATATCGCCGAATACTGCGACGAATCCGCCGATATCGGCAGATACATCCTGTCGCCGCCTATATACGCCTCGTCGCTGCTGCGGTCGGACAGATCGAACGCGCCTTCGGGCAGCTCGAGCCTGTTGTCTATCAGCGAACGTACGATCGGATGTTCCCTGAAACTTTCCGTCCTGTACTTGATGTCGTACCAAAGCTGGTAATTGGCGAAAGAAAGACTTGCGAAGAACGCGTCGGAAAACACTTCCCAGCCCTTCATCTCGACCGTTTCGCGCTTGATGCGAGCCATTACGGACATAAAGCTCTGTTCACCCGACAGCGCGACCGACCCCAGCCCCCTTATATCCAGATTGAACTGTCTGTAAAGAAATTCGAGCAAGGTGGAATTGAGTCTGACGTCGTCGGTGTTGAACTCGACGGTATAGACGGGCGACGCAAGTCCTTTCCTCGCCATGGACACCGGGAAAAGAAACAGAGGCGCGTATTTGAACTCGGTCGCGTTCTCCTCCTTCCAACGCAAAAAGCCCGCCGCGAGATAAAGCGAAGTCGTGCCCGTTTCCTCCTGTACGCTGCTCTCCTTACGGAAAAGACGGAACAGCGTGCCCTCGTGTTCCTTCGGGTCGTAGACGGTGAGAAGGCGCTTGTTCGAATATTCGTAACCGACGAAATCGGTAAAAGGTTTGGTATAAGATATACGTGCGAAATCTTTCGCCGCCTCGATACCCGCGCGGGCGGCGTCCGCGGCGCCCGGCTCGACCGTATAGCTCCTGTTTTTGTCCAGAGCGGCGAACAGATCCTGTATCGACGGAGTGAGCAGCTTGCATGCGGTGCGCGATATCTTGAAATTGAGAAGCGCGTTGCGCATATCCATGTCGAGCAGCTTGCGTTCCCACTGCGCTATCCTGCCGGTCTCCTTGTCGCCCTCGACGCTGCCCTTGAACTCGCGTATCTGCGAAGGACGCAGCGCGGCGACGTAATCTTTGCTCTCTTCGAGATCGTATCCGCCGCCCGTTCTCTTTTTACGCTCGGGCAATGGGCGTATATTGATGATACGCGCGCGTTTGATATCTATAAACAGACATTCGTCCGCCTTTTTGAGCGCGGCTTTCGCGTTCTTCTCCGCCTTTTCGAACGAAACGCCCTCGGCGACGTCGTCTACGCATACCAGCGTGAGGTCGTTGACCCCGCTCGAAGCCTTCTTTGCAAGGAAATCGGGATCCTCCCAAACGGTGGTCGGACAGCATTCGTCCGTGAGAAACACTCCGACGTACCACCTGCCTCCCATTATTCCCACAACGGCGTTGTGTCCGTTGTTTTCCGCAAGAGCGGCGATAAACAACGCCAGTTCGGGACCTGCCGCTATTCCCGAATCGAACAGCTCCTTGTGCGACACGATCCTGACCGAATCGCCCTTGGTCTCTTCGAGAACAAACTTCTCCTCCGCTATAACGCTGTAACAGGCGGCAAAGTAGTTGCGCACGCCGTTGCGCGAGCCGTACCCCTTCGACACGGACAGTTTCCAGTCCTTCGCCCTCTGTTCCGCCTCGCACATGAATCGGTTGACTTCGGACGTGCGTCTTACGAAAGCCGCGAGCGATTCGGGCGAAGCGGCAAAGTCGCATTCGTCGAAAGCGAGTATCTCGGTGCCCGCCGTTGCGGAAAGCGCCAAGTCGTCGCCCACGTACACTTCCACGTCGACGTCGCCGTCGGTGCGCTCGTCGGCGCCGACAAGATATGTAGGCGAATAATTGACCTCCAGAGCGAACCTTGCCGTCGTCCTGCGAGGTATCACCTGCTGCACGAATTCGTAAGGCACAAGGAAATCGGGACGCGAAGTCACCTTTATCCTTATGTTTTCGACGTCGTTTTCGGAAACGTTTTTGAGATAGAACCGCTTGATCGGCTTGATACCGTTGGCAAGCGAATAATAGCTCATCGTATCGGCGCATTCGAGCGTAAGTTCGAAATCACCTTCCTTTTTGACGACGACGTTCTTTTCTTCTTCCATAATTCTCCTTATCGCATATGCGCGTCAACCCAGCGACGCGTAATCTTCGACCTTGACCCCCGCTTCGTCGAACAGCTTCATGCTGAACTCGTCGGGATAACCGTACTTATATACCACCCTCTTTATGCCGGCGTTTATGATCATCTTGGCGCATATGACGCAGGGCTGATGCGTGCAGTACAACGTGGCTCCGTCCACGCTCACGCCGAGTTTCGCCGCCTGGATTATCGCGTTCTGCTCCGCGTGCACGGCATAGCAGATCTCATGCCTCGTTCCCGACGGGATCCCGAGTTTGACGCGAATGCACTCGCCCTTCTCAGCGCAGCTTTTGATGCCGCTGCTCGCTCCGTTGTAGCCCGTCGTCAGGATACGTTTGTCTTTGACGATGACAGCTCCAACGTGTCTGTCGAGTTTGAAACAACTCGACCATGTCGCGACTTCTTCCGCCATACTCATGAATCTCTGATCCCATTTGTTCATAAAAACACCGTCCGTAGTTAAAAATATATACCGATAATATGATACCACAGATCGCCTTCTCTTTCAATCGTTTTTTCGCACTCCGAAGCGACCGTTCGGAGTCGGAAATTTCCGTTCGGGACGGGTTTTTCGCCCGCAAAAGCGTTGTTTTGCCAAAGATCGGCTTTTCGGGCGCGGATATGCGGACAAAACGATAAACTTTGCGCCGAAACGGATCCCCCATTACTCATTGCTCCGCCGTTTTTCCCGAGTCCCCGCCGTCCCCGTCCGCGGATAAAGAGCTTGTCCCTATCGGGAAACCGCCGAACGCGATCCTTTCCCTTACCGCCGAATGCCGAATGTAAAAAAAAGTTAAAATATGGCAAAAATGTTGCATATTTATCTTTACATAACCGATTGCCCGTGCTATAATATGCAATGTTGGCAGTCGAGAGGTCAGAGTGCCAAACCAGACAGGAAACGAATGGAGGTATAAATACTATGAACATCAAACCGTTGTTCGACAGAATCGTCATCGAGCCGATGGACGCTCCCGAAAAGACCGGAAGCGGACTTTTCCTTCCCTCTTCGGCGCAGGAAAAACCGCAGCTTGCCCGCGTGATCTCGGTCGGTCCCGGAGGTCTTGTGGACGGCAAGGAAGTTACTATGCAGATAAAGGTGGGAGATATCGTTCTCTACAACAAATACGCGGGTTCGGACTTCAAACTCGACGAGAAGGAAGTCACCGTGCTCAAACAGAGCGACGTGCTCGCTATCGTAGAGAAATAAGGAGGTAAATCGTTATGGCAAAGCAATTCAAATACGCCGAAGAGGCGAGAAAGAGCCTGGAAACGGGCGTTAACGCGGTAGCCGACGCGGTCAAGATCACGCTCGGCCCCAAGGGCAGAAACGTCGTTCTCGACAAGAAATACGGCGCTCCCCTCATCACCAACGACGGCGTGACGATCGCCAAAGAGATCGAACTGCCCGACGGTTTCGAGAACATGGGCGCGCAGCTGGTCAAAGAAGTTTCCATAAAGACCAACGACGTGGCGGGCGACGGCACCACCACCGCCTGCGTACTCGCTCAGGCGATCATCAAAGAGGGACTCAAAAACGTAGCCGCGGGAGCCAACCCGATGGTCCTCAAAAAGGGCATCGCAAAGGCTGCCGACGCCGTGGTCGAAGAGCTGAAAAAGATAAGCAAGCCCATCGATTCCAAAAAGGCGATATCGCACGTCGCGAGCAACTCCGCGGGCGACGAAATGGTCGGCGAGCTGATCAGCGAAGCGATGGAAAAGGTCGGCAAAGACGGCGTTATCTCCATCGACGAATCCAAGTCGATGAAGACCGAACTGACCACCGTCGAAGGTATGCAGTTCGACAGAGGCTATGCGTCCGCCTATATGGTCACCAATACCGATAAGATGGAGGCAGTGCTCGACGACGCGTATATACTTATCACCGACAAAAAGATCTCTTCCAGCAAGGAGATCCTGCCCATACTCGAACTTGTGGTGCAGAACGGGCTCAAACTGCTCATCATCGCAGAGGACGTAGAGGGCGAAGCGCTGACCGCGATCGTGCTCAACAAACTCAAAGGAATCCTCAACTGCGTTGCCGTCAAGGCTCCCGGTTTCGGCGACCGCCGCAAGGCAATGCTCGAAGACATAGCGATCCTGACCGGAGGCACCGTCATCAGCAGCGAAGTCGGATACGAGCTCAAAGACGCCGGCATCGCTCAGCTGGGCAGAGCCAAGCAGATCAAGGTCGATAAGGACAATACCACCATCGTCGGCGGCGCGGGCGAACCCGCCGCGATCAAAGCCAGAGTCGAGGCTATCCGCAATCAGATCGCCGAGACGACCAGCGAATACGACAAGGAAAAACTGCAGGAGCGTCTTGCGAAACTCGCGGGCGGAGTTGCGGTCATCAACGTAGGCGCCGCGACCGAGATCGAAATGAAGGAAAAGAAGCTGCGCATCGAAGACGCTTTGGCGGCTACCCGCGCGGCGGTAGAAGAAGGCGTTATCCCCGGAGGCGGAGTCGCTCTGCTCTACACCGTCGATAAGGTCAAACCCGTCGTCGACAAAATGGAGGGCGACGAAAAGACCGGCGGCATGATCGTACTCAAAGCTCTCGAAGCGCCCATCAAGCAGATCGCGATGAACGCGGGCGTGGACGGCGGCGTGATCGTCAACAACATCCTCTCTTCGAAGAAGGGCGTCAATTACGGTTACAATGCTCTTTCGGACGAGTATTGCGATATGATCGACGCGGGCATCATCGACCCGACCAAGGTCACGAGAAGCGCGCTCCAGAATGCGGCTTCCGTCGCTGCGACCCTGCTCACGACCGAGGTGCTCGTCACCGATATTCCCGAACCGACTCCGGCTGCGCCGGCTCCGCAGGGAATGGATTACTGATCCCTTTTTCTTTGAGGGGCAACCAGACAGCTTTATCGCTTGAATCAACGGCGTGCCGAAAGGCGCGCCGTTTTCATACAAGCGGCTGTCCGTTTTCCCCTCAATACTCCCCTTCCGACAGGACGCGCAAACGACTTTGCGCTCCTGCATTGTGCGCCTTGCAAAAAGCGTGGTTTTTGCGGCGGCGGGATAATTATAACATAATCCTTGAATGGCAACCCGACAGCTTTATCGCTTGAATCAACGGCGTGCCGAAAGGCGCGCCGTTTTCATACAAGC
>DVKK01000032.1 GCA_018716085.1 Candidatus Ornithoclostridium excrementipullorum
CTATAATATAATAAATAAACGGAGGCAATATGTCCAAAGAATCCGCACAGCAGGCTTACGCCGGACTGGTCAACAGATGCAACAAACTCAAAAAGAGCAAGTTCATACTCTCGGGCGCTCAGATCGCGGGGATATTGAAATATATCGCGGGATCGCCCGATCTGATAGGCTATGTGTCCAAGTGCAACGTAGGAACGGATTACCGCAGGGAACTGCGCGACGCACTTGCGGGCGAGGTGTTCAGAATGCCTTCCGGCAGCAAAGCGGCGGTCGCTCTCGTCACGGGACTGCTGTACGACTTCGACCGCAACGTCATCAGCTTGCATCAGTTCCTGCGAACGTATTTCAAGGCGGACGACATAGACCGTTCGTTCATGCTGTTCTGCAATAAGGTGATCACGCCTTACGTGCTTGCGTTCAAGGGCGTGCTCGAAGGCGGAGAGATGGACGACGACAACCGCGATCCCGATTATGCGGCGCCCGATTCCGTCAAGGAGACGATAGTGCCTTATATCACCACTCTTACCGAAACGGTCGTGTCCGACGCGTCGCTCACCGACGAGGAGCGGGACGATTACGTCACGATGCTGGAAGGACTGTATCTTGCGCTCGAAAGCTCGGGCGTGAAACTGGTCAAAGTCGTCTGGATGGGGCTGAAAGCCGTCATGGGCGATTACAGGAGCGGGGCTTCCTATCTGCGTTCGATCGAGAAGATAATGCGCAATTACGCGATGCTTTGAGCCGCGTCTGCGGCGGTTAGCGCCGTCCGCGCGCGGTTTTTCGTATATTTTTTTCGTAAAAACCGTTTCCGTACGCGGGAAAAGGCGTTTTGCCGTCGTATAATATAAATGAGGGTATATGAAGGAACAGGATTTTTCCGAATGGATAGACCGTCTGAAATCCCGTATAGGGATAGTGGATCTGGTCGGCAGTTACGTCAGGCTCGACCGTAAAGGGTCGAGATACTGGGCGTGCTGTCCTTTCCATCACGAAAAAACTCCGTCTTTCACCGTCGACGAACAACGCAATATGTTTTATTGTTACGGCTGTCACGTCGGGGGCGACGTCATCAGGTTCGTCATGGACATCGAGAACGTAGATTTCATGAACGCCTGCAAAATGCTCGCGCAGAGAGCGGGCATGGAGATGCCCGAGTTCAAGTCCCGCGGCAAGGGCGGAGAGAGCCTCGCGAAAAAGAAAGAAAGACTGTACGGCATGACGGTCGAGGCTGCGAGGTTTTACCGCGCGTGTTTCGAGAGCGACGAAGGAAAGGTCGCGCGGGAGTATCTTGCGGGCAGAGGGATAAGTCCCGCTACGGCAAAGGCTTTCGGTTTGGGCTATTCGCCGGGATACCGCCAGCTGGTCGCAAAGCTGAAAAGCCTCGGATATCTCGAGATAGAGATGATAGAGGCGGGGCTCGTCGATCAGAAAGACGGCGAGGTCTACGACGCAATGGCGGGCAGGCTCATCGTCCCTATCATAGACGGCATGAAACGCGTTATAGCGTTCGGAGGCAGGGTCCTGGTCAAGGACAAGCTCCCCAAATACAAGAACACCCGCGACACGGTGCTGTTCGACAAGTCCAACGAGCTTTTCGGACAGGATACGGTCAAAAAACTGCGCATGAAGCAGGCGGTGAACGACCTCATAGTCGTCGAAGGATATATGGACGTGATCTCGCTCTACCAGGCGGGAATTAAAAACGCCGTCGCGTCTATGGGTACGGCTCTGACGCAGAAGCAGGCGGCGATCCTGAAGAGGTACTGCGACAAGGTCTACATCTGTTACGACGGCGACGCGGCGGGCAAAAAAGCCACCGTGCGCGGACTGGATATCCTGTACTCTCAGGGACTGGACGTACGCGTGGTGTCGCTGCCCGAAGGACTCGATCCCGACGAATACGTGCGCAAGTACGGCGCCGAGGGATACGTTGCGGAACTCGCGAAGGCAAAGCCGCTGTTCGAATTCAAACTCTGCGATCTCGCGCAGAAATTCGACATGACGGTGGCGGACGACCGCGGCAAGTACGTGGTCGAGGCGGTCGAGATACTACGGCAGCTCAAAAATCCCGCGCAGATAGACGCGTACATACCGTTGGTATCCTCGCTGAGCGGACTTTCCGCGGAAACGGTCAGGCGACAGCTGATGAGCGGAGGCGATTTCGCCGCGACCGCGGAGGTAAAGCGCGTGCCTTCCGGCAGAAAGAACGGGATATATTACAAGGCGATGCGATTCGTGCTGTACGCTCTGTGCGGAGGGGTGCCGGGGCTGAAATTCGACAGGGACATATCTCTGTACGTCGAGGATCCCGATCACGCCCGCATTTACGACGAGATAAGGAATTCGGGTTCGGAGATGACTTTGGACGATCTGTCTGCGGAGGCAAAGACCAATCCCGAAGCGACGCCGATACTCGAAGAGGGTCGAAAGGTGTCGGAGGACGTCGCAAAGGAATACTTCGCCGACTGCGTGGACAAGCTCGCCGCGCTGTACGCGAAGAAGGAGCGCAAAGCGCTGTTGGACAGTTTCCGATCCGAAACGGACGAAGAAGAAAGACAGGCGATACTCGCGCGGCTCGAAATGACCAAGAGAAATTGATCCGCGCCGCAGCGGGTCCGATATAAAAGAAGGAGAAACAAATGGACGAGAACGAAAAGAAAGAAGAGAAAAAATCGGCGAGAGAGGAAAAACTCGACGCCGAGATCGCCAAGCTCATTGCGGGAGCCAAAGGCGGCAGGCTGACCGAAGACGAGATCAACGAGAAGCTGATGAGATTCGATCTCGACGTAAACGAGATGGAGAACGTCTTTACCAGGATAAAACAGGCGGGCGTGTCCATCGAAAGCGCGGAGCTCGACGAAAAGATCGCTCTCGAAGCTCTCGACGGCGCGACGGACGATTCGGTCAAGATGTATCTCAAAGACATCGGGCAGGTTCCGCTTTTGTCGGGAGAAGAGGAGAGAGTCCTCGCCGAAAAGATGTCGCAGGGAGATCTCGAAGCGAAAGCGCGCCTCAGCGAAGCCAATCTGCGCCTCGTCGTGTCGATAGCAAAACGCTACGTCGGACGCGGTATGCAGTTCCTCGATCTTATCCAGGAAGGCAATCTCGGTCTGATGAAGGCTGTGGACAAGTTCGACTATACCAAAGGATTCAAGTTCTCTACCTACGCGACGTGGTGGATAAGGCAGTCGATCACAAGAGCAATCGCGGATCAGGCGCGCACCATCCGTATACCGGTACATATGGTCGAGACGATCAACAAGACCGGCAGGGTCGTAAGGCAGCTCATGCAGACTCTGGGCAGAGAGCCGACGCCCGCCGAGATCGCCGCCGAAATGGGCGTGCCCGAGGAAAAGGTCATCGAGATCCAGAAGATAGCGCAGGATCCCGTTTCGCTCGAAACTCCGATCGGCGAGGAAGAAGACAGTCATCTCGGCGATTTCATAGAGGACAATACGGCGGCTTCGCCGGCGGAAAAGGCGGAGGCGAAGATGCTGCGCGAACAGCTGCTGCAAGTGCTCGACACGCTTACTCCGCGCGAGAACGAAGTTCTGCTCATGAGATACGGTCTGCGCGACGGCAGACCCAAGACTCTCGAAGAGGTAGGCAAGGAATTCAACGTCACCCGCGAGAGGATCAGACAGATAGAGGCGAAGGCGCTGCGCAAGCTCCGTCACCCCAACCGCACAAAAAAACTCAAGGACTATATCGGCAAATAACGTGAAAGGCCTTGGCAGACGTCTGAGCGCGGCGCTCGCGCTGATAGAGTGCGATACGCTCGCCGACGTGGGCTGCGACCACGGCAAGGCGGGGATAGCCGCGATACGTACGGGCAGGGCGAAAAGGCTGATCCTGTCCGACATAAGCGAGAAAAGCCTGTCCAAAGCGCGGGATCTCGCCTCGTATTTCGGGATAGACGCGGACTGCCGCGTCGGCGACGGTATGACCGTGCTGGCTCACGGCGAGGCGGACTGCGTGCTGATCGCGGGCATGGGCGGCAACGAGATCGTCCACATACTGGACGAGGGGCTTGCAAAGTGCGGCAGCTACGTTCTGGTAGCGCACCGCGATGCGCCCAAACTGAGAAAGTATCTTGCCGAAAGAGGTTTTACCCTGACAGCCGATACGGTCGTACGCGAGCGGGACAAATTCTATTCGGTCATCGCCGCCGAAAAGGGAGAGCCGGGAAAGTCCGATCCCGTGAGAGAGCTGCTCGGATCGAACGTGCCCCGGTCGGACGATTGGGAAGCGTACCTGGACTATATCTTCAACAAGTATTCCGCGATAAGGGCGCAGGCGACGGACGCCCCCTCGCGCGAAAAGGCGGAAAAGGTACTCCGCGCGGCGGAGGCGGCAAAGGAGAGATCATGAAAACGATATCCGATCTGTACGAACTCATAGACGGTTTCGCACCGTTTTCCACTCAGCTCGATTTCGACAACAGCGGGCTGTGCGTAGGCGATCCCTCCGCCCAGGTCGAGGGGATACTTCTGACCACCGACATCACTCCGGAGGTCGTCGACGAAGCTGTCGAGAAGGACTGCAACGTCATAATAAGTCATCATCCCGTCATCTTCAAGGGCGTCAAAGAGATAGTCGCGGGCAAAGGGATGCTGTACGACGTGATCGCCAAGGCAGTCAAGGCGGACGTGGCGCTGATAGCGGCGCATACCAATCTCGACGACTGCGACGGAGGACTGAACGATTACGTTGCGCAGGAATTGGGCTTGCAGGTCACGGATTCGGGCGAATGTCTGCGTATAGGCGAATTGGAAACGGACGCGACGGTCACTCTCGGCGAATACGCCGCGTTCGTCGCGGACAAGCTGGGCGATCCCACCGTGAGATACGTCGGAGACGACGACAAGATAATACAGACCGTCGCCGTCGGCACGGGAGCGGGCGGCAGGGACGAAAAACTGATCGCCGCACTTGCGGAAAAGGGCGTGGACGCGTTCGTGACGGCGGAGGTCAAACACAGCGTGGCTCTGGAAGCGAAAGCCGCCGGAGTGGGCATAATAGAGTGCACGCACCACGCGACCGAAAAGTGCGCCTGCGCCGTACTCGGCGAGCTGCTCGATTCGGTCGGATACGAATATTTCATAAGCGAAAAAGACGAAGATCCGTACAAACCGGTCAAAAATTGAAGGAGAGAATATGGACGTAACTAAAATTTTGGAATACCAGGCGCTCGACGGCGAAAAGGTAAAGATCAACAGAGAACTGAAAAACAGCAAAGAAGCGGCTCAGTATATGCACGCCAACGAGGCGATGAAACAGGCTATCGAAAACGTCGCCAAAAAGAGCACGCGCGCGGCGCAGCTCTTCGCCAAGGCGGAACTGCTGATGAAACAGTACGAGGACGCTTGCAGGGAGTTCGACGATCTCTCCGGTGAGATAGACGGTATAGGCGACGACCTCAAACGCGCAGAGTTTTACGAGAAAACGCTGACCAAACTGGACAATATCATGGAGCAGATAGAAAGAGAGACCCAGGAGGCGCTCTCCGAGCTCACGCGGATAGAAAAAGAGGGCGGCGCCGAGATCGATACCGCCAACAAGAACGCGTCGTGGGCAAAGAAATACATGGAGGACGTCAATAAGCTCAAACAGCGTTACGCGGGCGAGCTGGACGCCATAAACGCCAAACAGAAGGCTCTCGAAGAGAGCATAGATCCCGCGTTGCTGAACGTATATCGGAACGCCCGCAAACAGGTCAAATATCCGCCGATCGTCAAGCTGCGCGACGGAAAGCTGTGCGGAGCGTGCGGGATAGAGCTGTCCGGCGCGGAGCTGGGCAAACTCAAGGACGGGGAAGCGTTCGTCAACTGTCCGACCTGCGGCAGACTGGTCTACAAACCCGAAGAATGAAAAAAAACGGAAAAAAGAACGAAAAAGCCGCGATAGCGGTTGCGCTTGCGGTTGCCGTCGTCCTCATAGCGGTCCCGCTGATCGTCCTCGAAACTGCGGACAAGGACGCGATAGCCGATTTCGAAGCTTCGCTCATAATAATCGCCGTCGTCGGGGTCGCGGTATTCGGATTCGCGCTGCTCGCGCTCGGCAAATATATCCGCAAGCGCACGGCGCTCGCTTCGGGCAGGCGCGTCATCGCGAAATACGTAGGGTGCGAGTGCAAGGCGTCCACGTCGTCGAAAGAGTTCTACTCGGTCACGTATTCGTACGACGACGGCGGAGAGGAACAGACCTGCACAAGCTCTCCCGTCTACACATGGGACCAGGCGCTCGCGCTGAAATTCGAGGAAAACTTCGAGATAGCGGTCTACGGCAAAAGCAGTTTCGTCACCGCCGATCTGTCGGCGCTGGTCGTCAAGCATATGGAAAAAATAGGAGAATACAAGTCGGCGTATATGCAGGCTTTCAGAGAATACCATTCGGGGAAATGACGGGCGGCGCGCATAGCGCCGTTTTTTTCGGGGAGAGATAAGTGAATATAGACTGGAATACTTCCGAATATGCGAAAAAGTGCGCTTTC
>DVKK01000033.1 GCA_018716085.1 Candidatus Ornithoclostridium excrementipullorum
ATCTCGAGATCCGCGGCGCGGGCAGCGTTTTGGGGCGCGAACAGCACGGACACATGGACAAAGTGGGGTACGAGCTGTACGCAAAACTTCTCAAAGAGGAGCTGACGGGCGAAGAACAGACGGTCGCCGACCTAGATATACGCGCCGACGCGTTTATTCCCGAAAAGTATATCGAGGCGAGCGCGTCGCGCCTGGATTGCTATAAGCAGATCGCCGAGATCCGCTCGGTGGACGATTATAAGCGCGTGTGCCTTTCCATGGAAGAAAATTACGGAAAAATGCCGCAGGAGGTACTGAATCTTCTCGTCATCGCCGTGCTCAAATCGTACGCGGCGAAATTCAACGTGCGCAGGATCGCGGCGGGCGCGAAGGGCGGTAAGATGGAGCTGCCCTCCGTCAACAGTCTTGCCGACGCGCGTCTGGCGGCGGCGCTGGAAAAATTTCCGTCCGTGCGGCTGGATATGTCCAAAGCGCCCGTGCTGGATTTTCCCGCCGGCAAAGACGCGCAGCAGGTCATGCTTGCCATGACGAAATTTTTGCGGTTTGCCGAAGGCGTCAAAACGGCGTGATCCGGGTGCGGCTGCGGAAAAAAGCCCCGCTTTTCTCTAAAATTTTAACGAGTTTATCATAAAATACGATTGCAATTGCGGAGCAAATAAGCTATAATGTTATATATTGCGATTAAAACGGTATTCGGAGTGTTTCAATGAAGAAAAAACTGATCACGATTATAAGCGTTTTGTTGGCGGCCGTTTTCGGGCTCGGCATATTCGCCGGGTGCGACCTCATCACGGTCGATAACAAACGGGATATGGAACAGGTCGTCGCCGAGGTCAACATCGGCAGCGATCAGACCGCGCTCGAGAATATGTTCGATACGCTTTTCAGCGATTATACGTTGTCGACGGACGTTACGGACAAACTTTCCGAGATCGTCACGACCGAGAACATTTATAAGCGCGATCTCGTCGCTTATTTCATCAATTACGGTTACAGCTATGTTTCGAGCGGCTCTTATACGTATGCGCAAGTTTTCGAAATGCTCATGGATTCGCTCGTCAGCCGCAAGATCCTTTTGCAGTACGCAATGCTGTATTACCTCAGCGAAGGGGAGATCGTCGTAGATCGCGACAGCTTGAGCCCGGATGTGCTCGAAAATCTTGAAGATTATGGTTACGAGATCGTATACGACAAAAACGGGCAGGAGACAGACGGTATCCGCGTGAAGAGCGGTCTGTCGGTAGACGGTTTCTTGGAGGCGAAAAATGCCGACGGCGCCGAAGGCGACGCGCAGGTCTTGCAGATGATCCGCTATTTCCTTACCGAAGACGAGCGCAAGTATGCGGAATATCAGCTTCGTCTTGCGATCAACAACTCGATCGACACCTATGAGGAAGAGATTATTGCTCTCGAATCGGGAGACTCTTCGTCCGATTCTTCAAACGACCGCACTGTCCCTACGGGTGCGAACGAGACGGATGCGAACTATTATCCGAAGACGGAAAGCGGCGAGCTGGATTATCAGATCTATACCGGTTCCAACTATACGGAAGATCTCGGAGAATACGAAAAACTGGACGGGTCGACTCCCGTAACGAGAAGAAGGGCATATAACAGTTTCATCAACGCGCTTTCTCGCAATTATCTTAAAGACGAGAGCGAATCTCCCGCAGATATTACGGCGCTGGAGTATTACGCGGTCGAGCTGAAAGCGCAGTATGAACAGGTGATGATCGACAAGTTTGCGGATACTTTGGCTTTGAATATGTCTGCTTTGCAGGAAGAATCCGATATGGCGCGGCGGTATAACCTTTTGTACGATACGCAGAGGGCGACCGCAAGCAACGGCACTTCGTCCGATTTTACTACGACGATGGACAGTATGTCCGATTCTTCGTTTGTGCTTTACTCCCCGTCGGCGGGCTACGGTTTCGTGCAAAACGTTCTGCTGCCTTTCAATGCGCGTCAGACGGCTTATCTGACGGCATTCCGCAACAGCAACACGACGGCCGCCTATTATGCGGAACGCAACAGGATGGCGCAGTATATTCTCGGCTCCGACCAGCGCTCTTCCTGGTTCAACGGTTCGGAAGATTACAGCTTCGATGCGGACGAGGCGGGCGTCGATTATTACGGCAAAGAGGACGGCACCGCGCTTTCGAAATATCTGTTCTTTAAAGACAGTTATACGGGCGGCGGCGACGGGATCGATCGCTATGCGGGCAAATATCCCTATCACGGCAGCGTGAGCGACGAGGACGGCGACGGCGTGTACGAGCTGATCCCCGAAAAGATCACGATCGACGATTTTCTGAACGAACTCGACGGGTACCTCGGATTTATCGACGAAGATCTTTCTTTGGAGGAGAGTTCGAGGGACGGAGCTTTCTATACGAGAACGGCGAGCGACTTTGTCCTGAATGTGTCCTCGACGGAAGGGACCGAATACGACTTTTCTAAGACGATTTATTATAAAGGTTCTGTCGCGGGACTCGGCGACGTCACGCCTTCCTCCTTGTTGGCGGCGGACAGTGCGTCTTATAATGCAATCTCCGTGTTCAACGATCTGATGTTTGCATATTCTACGGATACGGGCTGTCTCAACACCTATCTCGGTTATTCCATCGCTGCGGAAGGGTATTCCACTTCTTATGTCGAAGAATTCCAGTATGCGGCTCAGGAAGCGGTCGCTGCGGGCACGGGTACCGTTTACGTGGTTCTCACCGATTACGGCTGGCACATCAT
>DVKK01000034.1 GCA_018716085.1 Candidatus Ornithoclostridium excrementipullorum
ACAGCTCGAAACAAAGGCGGAGGAGCTGTCCGACCTTGTCAACCATCTCTCGATGGCGAACGAGGATAAGCGCGAGTTGGAGGCGGAGATCGCCGGAATAGAGAAAAAATATCTGACGCTCGTCGACGAGATCGTCGGCAGGGAGCGCGATATAGAGAATACCAACCGCGCGATGATGGAGGCTTTGGCGAGTATCGCCGATATCAAGGCGGACAAGGGAAAGCTCGGCGCGGAACGCGACGCGGCGCTCCAGCGTATAGGCGAACTGGAGAGCGAATGCGACGTGATCAAGCGCACTCTCGAAAACGACGAGAAAGCCAAGCGCGAACACGAGCAGTCCGCCGAACGCAAATTGCAGCAGAAGAACAAACTGGCGAAGAACAAGAACGAAGTCGCGGAAGAGGCCGCCGACGTCGAACTCAAAGCGGAAGCGAAGCGGCGCAATATCGAAAATCTGCGCAGCGAGATATCGGCGTTGGAGACGAAGCGCAGGTTGTTGGAGGAATTTTCCAACACGCCGAGCAGCCGCCTGATATCCGCGGCGAAGCGCGATCCCGCCGTTTCGAAAAAGATCGTCGGTATGGTCGCGGAACTGATCAGCGTGCCCAAGGAATACGAAGTCGCGATAGAGACTGCGCTCGGGTCGTCGCTGCAAAATATCGTCACGAGGAACGAGGACGACGCCAAGGCGTTGATCGCGTATCTGAAAGCGAACGGACTCGGAAGAGTGACTTTCCTGCCGATGACCAGTTACAAGGCGCGCGATCTCGACGCGTATCAGCTTCCGATACTGAGAGAGAGGGGCTGCGTCGGCGTCGCGAGCAAGCTGATACGCTACGACAAGGCGTACGAAAACATAGTGAGCGGACTTCTGGGGCGTACGGTGATATGCGATACGATCGACAACGCCGTAGCGATAGCCCGCAGGTACTCCTACTCGGTCAAGATCGTCACCTTAGGCGGCGACGTTCTCAACACCACGGGATCGATGACGGGCGGTTCGCGCAGCAGCCGCACGAGCATACTTGCGCAGGAGAGAGAGATCGCGGAAGCGAAACAGTCCATCGCGGATAAGACCGCGCAGCTCAAAAAACTGCAGGATACCATGTCCGAGGATTCGGCTTACGTGCGCGAGTTGCAGGAACAGTTGGCGGAATATGAAGAAGAAGTCAAGGCTGCCGAAGTCGCTTACGCCACCGAACTGGAAAGGCTCGACCGTATATGCGCGAAGATAAACGACGCTCTCGCCGAACTGGAAAACAAGGGCAAGATGCTCGAATTGCTGAACGGCAAGCTCGCCGCCATCGAGGCGAATCTTTCCGAGATAGACAGGAGCGAGAGCGACATATCCGGCGTTCGCACCGACGCCGACGACAAGGCGAGCAGGACCAAGGCGGAATTCGAGGAGAAGAAAAGACTTCGCGACAAATATTCCGAAGACCTGACCGCGCGCAGGATAGAGCTTGCCAACGCGGCGGCTGCGGCGGAGAAGGTCGGCGGAGATATCGACCGCGTCAAGCGCGAATGTACGGAACTCAAAGAACAACTCAACGAAAGCAAGTCGGAGATCGCCGTGTTGGCGACGCGTATAGCGCAGGCGGAGAGCGGTCTGAACAACGCCGTAGTTTCCGACAAGGATAAGGAACGATACGAAAAGATAAAGAAGGATATCGCCGACGCGAACGAATACAAGTCCGGGTTGGACGAAAAACTGAACGAGCTGACCGCGCGCAAGGACGAATTGCAGAAGCAGACCGTTTCTTTGAGCGAAGCGAAGGTGAAACAGGAGGCGGCGCTCGAACGTATAGACGACACTCTCAACGCTTTGGGAGAGCATCTGCGCGAGGAATACGGCATAGAGTCTTACGCCGATGCGCAGGCTTATCGGGCGGAGGACTTCGACGTCGCTTCCGCCGCCGGCGAGATAACAAAGCTGAAACGCGAACGCAGCGCTTTGGGCAGCGTTAACCTGGAAGCGATCGAACAGTTCCGCGAAGTAGGGGCGGAGTACGAACAGCAAAAGAAGGAATACGACGATCTGATAGCCGCGCGCGAAGACTTCGAAAAGATAATCGCCGATCTGTCAAAGCAGATGCTCGAGAGGTTCAACGCCGAATTCGTCAAGATACAGGACAACTTCCGCGAGATATTCAGGGAACTTTTCGGCGGCGGTACGGGTAAGCTGGAACTCGAGCCTCCCGAAAACGGGGATATGCTCGAAGCGGGCGTGGAGATCTACGCGCAGCCTCCCGGCAAACTGCTCAAATCCATGTCGCTGCTCTCCGGCGGCGAAAAGGCGCTGACGGCGATCGCGATACTGTTCTCGATCCTCAAACTGCGTCCGATGCCGTTCGTCATTCTCGACGAAACGGAAGCCGCGCTGGACGAATCCAACGTCGAGGTATTTGCGAGATATCTGAAAAAGTTCAGCGGCAATACGCAGTTCATAGTCGTCACGCACCGCAAACCGACGATGGAGCTCGCCGACAGACTGTACGGCGTGACGATGCAGGAGAAGGGCGTTTCCACGATAGTCACCGTTTCGCTTTCCGAGGCGGTAAGACACAGCTCCAACGACGCATAAGGAGGGATCATGGGGATATTTTCCAAAATAGCGCAGGCGCTTAAAAAGACAAAGGAGAACTTTTCGAAAAAACTTTACGAGTTGTTTTCGGGACGTTCTCTTGACGACGATTTTTACGACGAACTCGAAACCGTACTGATCAGCGCCGATGTCGGCGTGACTGCCGCGGAACAGATCATAGAGGACTTCAAGGACAGATGTTTCCGTAATAAGATAAAGACCCCCGAAGAGGGCAGAGAACTGCTCAAAACGATAATGACCGAGAGCATCGACTACGAGATAGCGCCGTACGAATATCCTCTCGTGCTGCTCGTAGCGGGAGTCAACGGCGTGGGTAAGACCACCGCCGTCGGCAAACTCGCCAAGTATTTCCGCAACAAAGGCAAATCCGTGGTGCTTGCTGCCGCGGACACATTCAGAGCGGCGGCGGCGGAACAGCTCGAAGTATGGGCGGACAGAGCGGGAGTCAGGATAATACGCCACGAAGAGGGCAGCGATCCTGCGGCGGTCGTTTACGACGCGATAGCTTCCGCAAAGGCGAAGAATACGGACGTCGTACTCATAGACACCGCGGGCAGATTACAGAACAAGAAAAATCTCATGAACGAACTCGCAAAGATCAACAAGGTCGTGGGGAGGGAATATCCCGACTGCGATTACCGCACCTATATAGTGATCGACGCGACGACGGGACAGAACGCGCTCTCCCAGGTCGAAGCGTTCGACGAGATAATAGACATGGACGGCATAATCCTTAACAAACTCGACGGTACGGCAAAGGGCGGAGTCGTCTTTGCCATCTCCGCGGAGCGTGAACTTCCGGTCGTGTTCGTGGGAGTGGGCGAGGGAATAGACGATCTCGAAGAATTCGACGCGCAGGCGTTCATCGACGCGCTTTTCGAATAAAGCGGCAGGATAAGGAGGAAAAGATGAGAAACATAGCCGATAAATTCGCGCTCGCCGACGGCAATTTCATTCCGTGTATCGGTTACGGCACCTACAAGATAGAGGATCCGAAACAGGCGTACGACTGCGTAAGGCAGGCGCTCGAGGCCGGATACAGGCACATAGATACCGCGGCGGTGTACGGCAACGAAGAGAGCGTGGGCGCGGCTGTCAGGGACAGCGGGCTGAAACGCGAAGACGTGTTCGTCACGACCAAGATCTGGGCGAGCGAGCGGGGCTTCGACAGAGCGTCGCGCGCGATAGACGATTCGTTGAAAAGGCTCGGGCTCGACTACGTTGACATGATGCTGATACACTGGCCCGCGAACGCGAAAAATTACAGCGATTGGCAGCATATCAATCTGGACACGTGGCGCGCGCTCGAACGGGCGAAAGCGGACGGGAAGACGGTGACGATCGGCGTGAGCAACTTCCTGGTCCATCATCTCGTCAGCTTGCAGCAGGGGTGCGACGTCATGCCGGCTGTGGATCAGATAGAATATCATCCCGGGTATACCCAACCCGATACCGTAGCGTTCTGCAAGGCCAATAACATTTTGGTCGAGGCGTGGAGCCCGATAGGCAGAGGCAGACTTCTCGCCGATCCGTTGCTCAATACCGTGGCGCATAAGTACGGCAAGACGGTAGCGCAGATATGCGTGAAATTCGCGCTAGCGCACGGCGTGTTGCCTCTTCCGAAGACGGTTTCGCAGGACAGGATGCGCGAAAACGCCGACGTATTCGATTTTCGGCTTGATTGGAGCGATCTCGGAGATATAGAAGGAATGCCGGAAACGGGCAGGAGCGGCAGCCATCCCGACGAAGCGGATTTCGGGGTCTGACATATCGTCAAAACGTAAAACGCGGCGCATGCCGCGTTTTTTTGTCGCCGTGCCGCGCGTCTGCCGAACGTGTCGCAGTAAGAGCGATCGGGGTGCCTTGACGATTTATTGTAAACCGTATATTAAAAATGGTTTACAACGATGCGCGCGATATGATATACTCGTTCGCGGAGAAGAAACATGAAGACGCAAACGCGAAAGAGGACAAAGATGCTTGCGCTCACCGCGCTGTTTGCGGCGCTCGTCGCCGCGGGAGCGTTTATACGGATACCGATAGGCACGGTGCCCGTGACTTTACAATTCGTATTCGCAAATCTGGCGGCGCTGTTGCTCGGCGTTAAATGGGGAACTCTCGCGATAGGTCTGTATATCGCATTGGGTCTGGTCGGAGTGCCGATATTTACCGCGGGCGGCGGATTTACGTACGTTCTGCAACCCACGTTCGGGTATTTGCTCGGCTTTCTTTTGGGCGCGTTCGTCGCCGGGCTGATATGTTATAAGGGCGAATTGTCGCTTGCGCGCAGACTGATCGCGAGTTTCGCGAATCTTGTCGTCGTATATGCTGTCGGAGTCCTGTATCTCGGTCTGATAATGAAATTTTATATGGGGCAGGACGTGGACGCGGGAGCTATCGTCGTGAGTTACGGACTTGTTTTTCTGCCCATGGACAGCGTGTGGGCAGTGCTGTCGTCTTTGCTTGCGCCGCGTATCCTTCCCTATATTTGGGGAGCCGATTCCGACGTGGTGCGCAGGCTCGATCCGATAGACGATTACATTGCAAAGATATCGCGGGGAGGCTCGCTGTCCGTACGGGAGTTGAAGAGACTCAAACGCGTAAGGCTCGCTCGTCTTTGCGACGCCGCGGACAGGCTGACGCGCGAATACGCTCCGCAATTCGAGTTGTGCGCCATCGTCAATGCCAAATGCGGCGGCTGCGGCGAGGACTGCGCTTTCTGCTCTCAATCCGCGCGGGCGGGACTGATGCCTGCCGGCGAATTGATAGACGGGGCAACTTACGCCGAGGCGTATCGCGCGGCGGAACAGGCGGGGATAAAGGCATTCTCGGCTGTCACGTCGTGCGTAAGGTTGGGAGAGAAAGACCTCTCGAAACTCATATCGTATATATCCGAATGCAGGGGCGGGAAAGCCGAACGCTGCGCGTCGCTCGGACTGCTCTCGGAAAAAGAACTTCTTGCGCTCAAAGAGGCGGGGCTCGACCGCTATCACAACAATCTCGAATCGAGTGCGAAATATTTTCCGAAACTGTGTACAACGCACACATACGCGCAAAAAAAAGAAACGATAAAGGCCGCGATGTCGGTCGGATTGAAGGTGTGCAGCGGGGGTATAATAGGCGCGGGCGAGAGCATGAACGACCGTATATCGATGGCGCTGGAACTGCGCGCTCTCGGGGTAATGTCCGTACCCGTCAACATTCTTTGTCCCATAAAGGGAACTCCGCTCGGGGATCGCAAACCTCTCGCATACGACGAAATAAGACGTACGGTGGCGATATTACGCTTTGCGCTGCCTTACGCCCATATCAGGATAGCGGGAGGAAGAGCCTCTCTGCCGGACAAAGGAGAAGCCCTGTTCAAAGGCGGAGCGAACGCCGCGATCTCGGGCGATTATCTGACGACTTCGGGAGTGGAACTCGGGAAGTGAATATCGCAGGCAGCGCTCGGCGCTGTCTTTTTTATCCTAAGGTACGGCATGAGGTAACGTAGCGATCCGCCTTGCCGCGTTTTCCGTGATCCGAAAGCTTCGACGAGAGCGGCGGACAGCCGACGATCGGGAACGAAATGCCGTACGTTCGCGCAAAGTCACGCCGATAAAAACCGTATCGAGGGAAAGCCTCGACCGCCTTATTATAATATATAAATAAGAAGAAAAATCTGTTATTCTCATCAGACATAGAAACGATATCGATAAAATTCGCCCATTCGCGTTGACACGACTTTCGGGCTGTGGTAAAATCACAATATGGCGTACCGAATGAAAACGAGCGACAGATACGGCTTTTTACGGAAACTTGTCGCTCGGTCCGGTCGCATTACGGCAAGCCGAGGCTTTTTGTCCGTAAGGGGAGCAAGAGTATGTTAAAAAGGTGTTTTCTCGGAGATCTGCGGCGTTCCGCGGGGCTTTATATCCTGATCGCGGCGGTGCTTACCGTTATGGGAGTCTTAACGGTCAATTTATCCGGAAACTTGAATGACGAAACCGATCCTCGCATTGTCAAATATTATGACGATGAAAGATTTTACGATCTATCCGTCCTGAACGCAACTTTTTTCAATAACGAATCATACGAACAATTATTGGAAGAAGATGTTGAGAAAGTAGGAAGATATTTCGATCTCTGTTATGATTCGGCCGATAAATCGTATGCCGCCTTGGAATACGGACTTGCCGACGTATATTGGTTTCCTCTGTCCGAGGGCGAATGGTTCAGCGGAGAAGAGCCTCAGGCAATAGTCCCGGAGTCCATGGCGGAAAAGTATGCGTTAGGATCTGAGATGGAAGTGATAGCTGCAGGAGGAAGCGTTACCGTTACAGTCGTAGGTTACAGCGAAAACGACGGTGCGTTCTGTGATGTAAACATTTTCGGAAATGAAACGAAAAAAGGACCATTCATCGCGGAAAACAGCGCAAAGATAACTTTGTGCATAGAAAACGTAGAGATATTTATAGATAAAAATTCCGAAGACGACGATATGTATCCTTCATATGTTTTGAGTTTGTCGGTAGAAGAAAAAGATCATTATACTGATAAATACGTCGGGTTATCTCTCCACAATATGGGTGAAACGTTCGATTCTTATCTCTATTCTCGGCAGCCGTTTATCGCGCTTAACATATATATGTTGTACGCCATGGTAGCGGGATGTATAGTCGTTGCGGTCACCGTATCGGTGAGCGC
>DVKK01000035.1 GCA_018716085.1 Candidatus Ornithoclostridium excrementipullorum
ATTTCACGGCATAGGCGCAAACGCTGTCGGGGCTTTGCTCGGTACTGTTACGCCGTTTTGCTCTTGTTCGTCTATACCTATCTTTATGGGCTTTACGAGGGCAGGACTTTCGAGCGGCGTTACATTCAGCTTTCTTATTTCAAGTCCGTTGGTTGACTTGGGTGCTTTCATACTGCTTGCAAGCGTATTCGGTTTCCCTATTGCTATTGTATATGTGATTGTCGGACTTGTACTTGCTATTTTAGGCGGTACGATTATTGAGAAAACGGGCGTAGGTAAACACGTTCGTGATTTTATACTCGAAGGCGAAATTGCAGAAGTCGAAGGCGTTGAATTAACTCGAAAAGACAGGTTGATTTACGCAAAAGACCAAATGCTCGGAACGCTTAAAAAAGTATGGATATATGTTCTTGTTGGCGTTGGTATAGGTGCGGCTATTCATAACTTTATTCCTACGGAATGGATACAAGCGGTATTAGGCGAAGATAAATGGTATTCCGTTCTCGTCGCAAGTGTTGTAGGCGTTCCTATATATGCGGATATATTCGGTACAATACCCGTTGCGGAAGCGTTGTTTGCAAAAGGCGTTGGCGTAGGCACTATACTGTCGTTTATGATGAGCGTTACCGCTCTTTCGCTGCCGTCGCTCATAATGTTGTCAAAAGCTGTTAAGCCTAAATTATTATTTTGGTTTATATTTATCGTTGTAATTGGTATTATCGCTATCGGTTATATCGTTAACGCATTGAATTTCTTATTTGTATAAAAATCGGAGGTATATATTATGAAAATCATTACTCTTGGTAGCTGTTGCAAAAAGTCAAAACAAAACCACGAAAACGCCGTTATTGCGGCTAAAAACTGCGGTATTGACGAACCCGTAAATGTCAGCGACACAATGGAAATTATGAAATACGGCGTTATGTCAACGCCCGCGCTCGTAATTGACGGGAAAGTTGTCACTATGGGTAGAATGTTATCGGTTGAGCAAATAGAAAAACTGATTAAAGACAGATTATAAATATTCGTTTTAGGTTACTACTTCTCCACCACACGCAAACAAAACCGAATTCGGTTTCGTTTGCGTTTTTATTTTGAGAATATGCCGGTCTTGAAGCACTGAGACTGCAAGTTTTTTTGTGTCATACTATACGCGATCGGGCGAACGGCCGGTTTATTTCTGTCGCGCTATTATTGTCGTAAATAAATGTAGGGAGAGTATGTTGCCTCTTCCTCTCCTCAACAATACTTATTCGAAGTCAAAGATCGAGGCTGAGAAGTCTCGATTTTTTTTGCGGTCACGGCGAACGTTTCAGCTCTTTTATCCGGCGTTTGCGGCGGCGGCGCCTTTACGAAGTCTTTACAGAAACTTGACTGTGAGTATGTTGGAGAATTTCGGGCGGTCGGGTTATGATAAAGGCGATCTCAAAGGAGGAGAAACAATGAAGAGAATTACGAAACTGATAGTTGCGGCGCTGATAGGCGTTCTGGGTATAGGATGCTTTGCGGCGTGCGGTTCGACCAGGACGACGATCAGGGTGTCCGGGTCTTCGTCGGTATCTCCGCTGATCCAGAAACTGGCTGCGGAGTATGAGAAGACGCACAACGTGCGCATTTTGGTGACGACGAGCGATTCCAGCACCGGCGTTAAGGATACGCAGGAGGGCAAGAACGACTTCGGTATGGCTTCCCGCAATCTGAAGGACGGCGAGGAGTCCGTCGAGGCGATCAAGATATGCGACGACGGAGTGGTGTTGGTCGTTAACAATGAGTCGACGCTGACCGACGTGACGATGCAGCAGGTGTACGATCTTTACGCCAACGGTACCGCGATCGGAGACGTGACCAACGCGGTGTCGAGAGAGGAAGGTTCGGGCACGAGAGACGCTTTCGACGACCTTATAGCGAACGCCGATGGCGGCAAGCTCAAAGATCTTAAGGAATTTTCCGACAGGGTGTCGATACAGAATTCTACCGGAAACGTGATGCTCGAGGTCGCCGGCAATCCCAATATGTTGGGCTATATTTCGCTCGGCTCGCTCGACGATACGGTCAAGGCGCTCACGTTCGGAGGGACTGCCGCGACCGCCGAAAACATCAAGAACGGCACTTACAAACTGTCCAGATCGTTCAACCTCGTCAAGAGGGCGGGCGAGGATCTGTCTGCCGAAGCGCAGGGATTCGTGGATTTCATTCTGTCCGAAGCGGGACAGGCTATAATGCTCGCGGAGGGCTACGTCGCGTAACATGAAAGTGACGGCGTCATCCACGGCACGGCGCAAAGATGCCGCGGCAAAGGTCGTATTTGCGGCCTCTGCCGCTTTTTCCGTATTCGCGGTCTTTGCTATCGTTTTTTATATAATTTACGAGAGCATCCCCGCGCTTTCCGAGATAGGAGTATTCAATTTCATATTCGGCACGCTGTGGGCTCCGACCAAAGAATTTCTCGGCGTGTCGGAAAGATTCGGCATATTGCCCATGATCGTAGGCACGCTCTGCGTGAGTGCGGGCGCGTTGCTGATAGGAGGCGTGGCGGGGGTGTTTTCCGCAATATGCCTAAAAGCGTTTTGTCCCAAGAAACTCAAAGGTCCGATAATCGGCATGATCAATTTCCTTGCGGGGATCCCGTCTATCGTCTACGGATTTTTCGGACTTACGGTGCTTGTGCCGGCGTTGATGAAGATCTCTGACACGGGATCGGGCAAGGGCATACTCGCTTCGTCGCTGATCCTCGGCATGATGATATTGCCTACCGTGACCAGTATGACGAAGGACGCGCTCGACGCCGTGCCGGGAAGTTATCACGAAGGGGCGCTTGCTCTCGGTGCCACTCCGCAACAGGCGATGTTCAAGGTGACCGTTCCTGCCGCAAAGTCCGGGATAGTGACCGGTCTTGTGCTGGGACTGGGCAGAGCCGTCGGCGAGACGATGGCGGTCATGATGGTCGCGGGCAACGTGCCCGATTTTCCTACGGGGCTGTTTTCCAACATACGTACGCTGACGATCAATATGGTCGCCGAGATGGGATATGCCGAGGGCCTGCATAGGCAAGCTCTTATCGCCACGGGCAGCGTGCTTCTGGTAATAGTGCTCGCATTGAATTTCGGGATAGGTATCGCCCGCAGACCGAAAAAGGACAGAGGCGGGAGAAGCCGTTCGGTGAAAACCTCGGAGCACGCCGCGTCCGCGTCTGCGCCGGTATTCCGCAAGAGCGGCAAAGGCTGTACCGCTCTCAAATATTTCAGCATAGTCTGCGTGGTCGCCGTGGCGGCGGCGTTGGCGTCGCTGATAATATTCATACTTGTCAAGGGACTGCCCAATATCAGCATTGAATTTTTGTTCGGCGAATCGGGCAATGCCGGCATGACTTTGCGCCCCGCATTCGTGACCACGGGGATGCTTATAGTCATCGCGCTCGCGATAGCGCTGCCGATAGGCATATGCGCGGCGATATTCCTTGCCGAATATTCAAAAAGAAACAGCAGGCTGGTGAGAGTGATAAGACTCTTCACCGAAACGCTGTCGGGGTTGCCCAGCATCATATTCGGATTTTTCGGAATGCTGTTGTTCTGCGAACTCATGGGGATGCAGTACAGCGTGCTCGCGGGCGGGATAACGCTGTCGCTGATGATACTGCCGACGATAATCCGCTCGACCGAAGAGAGCCTGTTGTCGGTGGACAACGCGCTGCGTGAAGCGTCGCTCGCTCTCGGCGCAGGCAAACTTCGCACCGTATTCCGAGTGGTCCTGCCTTCGGCGCTTTCGGGCATAGTGACGGCAGTCATACTCAGCATAGGCAGGATAGTGGGCGAATCCGCCGCATTGATCTATACGGCGGGAGCGGTATCCTATACGCCGCAGTCGGTCATGGATCCGGGATCCAGCTTTGCGGTCATGATGTGGCTTTTTGCCGGAGAGGGCATGTATATGGATTACGCTTACGCGACCGCGGCGGTACTGCTGATAGTCGTCGCGCTGATAAATCTTGCCGTCGTATTGGTCAAGAAGAAGCTGTCCGTCAAAGCGTTCGGAACGTCCGGAAGCCGCGCCGCGCGAGGAAAGGCGGATCGGACAAAGGAGACAAAATGAAGGAAAAAACTCAAACCGTATTCGATTTTTCGGGCGACGTTGCCGTGGAAATAAGCGGACTTGATCTGTATTACGGCACGTTCCATGCGTTGAAAAACATAAACACGCGCATGATGCGCAACAAGATAACCGCGTTGATAGGACCGTCCGGCTGCGGAAAGTCCACTTTGCTCAAAACGCTCAACCGCATGAACGATCTCGTCGACGGATGCCGCGTCGAAGGTACGGTAAAAGTGGGCGGCACGGATATCTACGACAGGCGCACCGACGTCGCCGTTCTGCGCAAGAGCGTGGGCATGGTGTTCCAACGTCCCAATCCGTTCCCTATGAGCATATACGACAACATATCGTACGGGCCGCGGACGTTCGGCGTGAAGAAAAAGGGCGAGTTGGGCGAGATCGTCGAGAGGTCGCTCAAAGCCGCGAACCTGTGGGACGAACTGAAAGATCAGCTGCACAAATCTGCGCTGGCGCTTTCGGGCGGACAACAGCAAAGACTTTGCATAGCGAGAGCGCTTGCGATAAAGCCGGAGATACTGCTGATGGACGAACCCACCAGCGCTCTCGACCCGATCTCTACGGGCAAGATAGAGGAGCTTTGCGAATCGCTGAAAGAAGAACTTACCGTGGTCATCGTGACGCATAATATGCAGCAGGCGGCGAGGATATCGGACGATACGGCGTTTTTCCTGCTCGGAGAACTGATAGAGAGCGGTCCGACGGAAAAGATATTCTCTTCGCCGGAAAAAGAGCAGACGCTCAACTATATTTCCGGAAGATTCGGCTGAGCGTTGCTTAAACCGTCGCAATATGGTATAATTCGGAGGAGATATGCTTAAAAGATACGGGGAAGACCTGAACAGGCTGTTCGAAGAACTGATCAAGATGGCGGCGCTTGCCACAGACGCGGTGCGCAAGTCGGCGCGCGCTCTCACCGAGGGCGACGCGGCGGCTGCGGAAGAGGTCGTGCGCGGGGATGACGCGGTAGACGGCTACGAGAAGGAGATAGAGCAGAACGCGCTGCGGATCATCGTCAAGTATCAGCCCGTCGCCAACGATCTGCGCGAGGTCACCTGCGCGCTCAAAATGATCACGGATATAGAACGTATCGCCGATCAGGCGGCGGATATCGCGTCGCTTTCGGCAAAGATCGGCGAGGCGGTGCGTTACGAAAAAGTGACCGCGATGGCGGCGCACGTGGCTTCTATGGCGGAGTCCGCAGTCAACGCTTTCGTAAACGGCGACATCGCCGCGGCGCAGGCTACCATCAAGTCGGACGACGTATCCGACGCTCTGTTCGCCGAGATAAAGGACGAGATGTGCGACAGGCTCAAATCCCGTCCCGAGAGCGCGGAAAAGATAATATACGTGATGATGATCGCAAAATATCTGGAGAGGATCGGCGACCATGCGGTGAATATAGCGGAATGGGCTATATTCTCCGTCAGCGGTATGTACAAAGACTCCAGACTTATGTGAGGAGAATATGAGCCTTATTTATTCGGTTGAAGACGACAAAGACTTGCAGGATCTGCTGAGGTTCTCGCTGGGAGGATTCGGTTATGACATCGAACTGTTCGACGACGCGGAGGCGCTGTTCGAAACGCTCGAAAACGGACACCGACCCGATCTTATCCTGCTGGACGTCATGCTGCCCGGTATGGACGGTATCGCCGCGCTCAAACTGCTCAAAGGCAATTCGAGATACAAGAAGATACCGGTCATAATGCTGACGGCGAAAGCGACCGAGGCGAACATCGTAGGCGGGCTCAACTACGGCGCCGACGATTATATGACCAAACCGTTTTCGGTCATGGAGCTGTCCGCGCGTATCAACGCGAATCTGCGCAAAAACGCGAAAGACGAGATACTCGAAGCGGACGGCATAAGATTGGATCTGTCTTCGCACGAGTGCCTGATCGACGGCAGAAAAGTTTCTCTGACGATAAAGGAATTCGCCCTGCTCGCCGAACTGCTGCGCAGCGTCAACAAGGTCAGGACGCGCGAGGAACTGTTGGAGAACATATGGGGATACGGTTATGAGGGCGAGACCCGCACTCTGGATATGCATGTGCGTACTCTGCGCGGGAAACTCGGCGATCACGCGTCGAAACTGGTCACCGTAAGAGGAATGGGCTTTAAGTACGAGGCCTGAGATGAAAAAACATTCCGTCCGTACGTTTCTGATATCGCTCGCGGCGCTGCTCGTATTCGCGGCGGCGGCGATAGCGGTCGCCGCGGCGGCAGCGAAAGAGGCGGCGGACGACGCTCTGATACAGCTTACAGACTTTATCGAAAGCGGCTGCGAGAGCGGGCTTTCGCCCGAGCAGATCGCGCAGACCGCGTCCGCCGACGGGGACGGATACAGGGTCACTTTCGTCGCGACGGACGGGACCGTGATAGCCGACAGCGACTCCGACGGGGGAGAGAACCATATCTCCCGACCCGAGATCGCAGACGCTTTGGAGAGCGGCGAAGGTTTTGCCGAAAGAAGGTCCGAAACGTTGGGCGTGACGATGACGTACTACGCCCGTCTGACGGATATCCCCGAATACGGGGAGATCGTGATCCGCGTGGCGTTGCCGGGATCCGCCGCAACCAACGCGGCGCTGCGCATGACGGCGATATCCGCGGCAATGCTTGCCGCACTGGCGATATGCCTTTACGCCGCGGATAAATTTTACGACAAATCCGTTCTGGTGGATATCGGGGAGTTGAAAAGACAGCTCCATACCATCAACACGGGCGAATTCAAAAAACTTTCTCTCGACAAGAGCAATTCCGAGATCCTTCCTTACGTCAACGAACTCAACGAGATCGCCGATACCGTCAACTCTCTCAACAGAGTCAGGAGCGAGTTTTTCGCAAACGCCAGTCACGAACTCAATACGCCGCTCACTTATATCAGCGGCTATGCCGAATTGATGGAAAAGGGGATGCTGACCGACGGGGAAAAGATACGCGAGTGCGGCAAAAAGATAGGCGCGCAGACAGACCGTATGAAAGGGCTTATCGCGGATATGCTCAAACTTTCGAGGCTGGAAAACCTTTCGTCAGATCTGGAAAAAGAACCCGTGGACGTAAGATATCTGCTCGAATCGGTAGCCGATACTTTCCGCCTGGACGCGCAGGCAAAGAACGTTTCCGTCAACGTCTACTGCAACGTGGAAGAGGTGACGTCCAACGAACGTCTGCTTAAAGAGATCGTCATCAATCTCGTGCAGAACGCCGTCAAATACAACAGAGAAGGCGGACGCGTGGATATATACGCGCGCCTTGCCGGCAAAAAACTGGAAATAAAAGTCGCCGATACCGGCATAGGGATCGCTCCCGAGCACAGGGAATTGGTCTTCAAACGGTTCTACCGTGTGGACAAAGCCCGTTCGCGCAGCAGCGGAGGCACTGGGCTCGGGCTTGCGATAGTCAAGCACGCCGCTCAAAGACTGTCGGGCAGCGTAAGGTTGGAGAGCAAAGAAGGCGAGGGCTCCGTATTCTTCGTGGAGATACCCGTCTGAAAAGAAGCGCGAACTTTCGCCGCGGTCCGATACCGCGGCTTTTTCGTTATCCGTGCCCGTATGCGGACGGCAAGAGCACGGGGGCCGCGATCGAAAACGCTTATCTTCCGCGCGTCATACCGCGCTGTTTCCGTTGCGTCGCACAGCCGACCGAACGCCGCAAGACGAAAAGCGGAGAGTACGTAAAACGGCGTTTACGAATTTTCCCCGAAGCGATGAATATATTTTAGTTAGCAATAGCTAACCGCATACGGCGCCGCGGTGCCCCTGCTATAATAACGGTGTTACCGACGGAGATTAAGAGGTGGCGAGATAGGATATCGGGAGCGAAAAGGGGATGATGCGGCGAAGATGCGTTTCGGGGAGATGCGGAGCGGAGCTTGACCGACGGGGCGCGCTTTACGGCAGATACGCCATTGAAAGCGCTCTCTTTCAGGCTCCGACAGACGACGCGGAAGCCTCCGCCGATATGTCGGCGAGTAAGACGGGCGACGGCTTTTATATGCAACGCATGAAATACGCGCAGACAAAGACGTTAAGTCCGCAGGCGGACCGACGGGCTTTCGGAAAACGGATCGGCACCGCGTCCGATATAAAACAGCGTATAACGCACACGGGTACGTAAAATAGCGAAACAAACAAAAACGGCGTCTAATAGTTAGCATTTGCTAACCGAAAGATGCGGAGGAGGTCAAAGCCTATGAAGAAAAAAGGATTGCCAAGACTCATGGAATATGCGGGAGGATATCGACGCCTTACGTATCTTTCGTGGGTCTTATCCGCGCTCAGCGCACTGCTTGCGCTCGTGCCGTTTGTATTCATCTGGCTCGTAGTGAAAGAAGCGCTGGAAGTCGCGCCCGATTTTTCGGCGGCGCACGATATGGCGTTCAACGGTTGGATGGCGGTGCTGTTCGCCGTACTGTCCATGTTGATATATTTTGCGGCGCTGATGTGTTCGCACGTAGCGGCGTTCAGAGTTGCGTCCAACATAAGGCGCGACGTCATGAAGCGCGTCACGGAGCTGCCCGTCGGGTTCCTCGAACGCATAGGCAGCGGCAGGGCAAGGAAGATAGTCAACGAATCTTCCGCCGCTACCGAAACTTATCTTGCGCATCAGCTTCCGGATATGGCTGGTTCCGCCGCGACCGCAGCGGGCATGATAGCGCTGCTCTTCGTATTCGACTGGATCCTCGGTCTGGTGAGTTTGCTTCCCGTGGTAGTGTCGTTCGTCATCATGGGATCGATGATAGGCCCCGATATGAAAAAGAAGATGGCGGAGTATCAGAACTCGCTCGACGAGATGTCCAACGAGGCGGTGGAGTACGTCAGAGGCATTTCGGTGGTCAAAGCGTTCGGGCAGTCGGTGTTTTCATTCAAGAAGTTCAAGGCGTCGATAGACAATTACGGGAAATGGGTCATAGACTACACGAAATCGCTGCGCAGACCCATGATATTCTACACTCTTGCGATCAACTTCGTATTCGCGTTGCTGATAGCCGTCGCGCTCGGAGTTACCGCCGGAGGAAATTTCGACGGAGAGTTTTTGCTCGATCTGATATTCTATGTGATCTTTACTCCGATAATAGGCGTGACTCTGAATAAGATAATGTTTGCGAGCGAAAACAGCATGATCGTGCAGGACGCGCTCGAACGCATAGACTTGATAATGGACGAAAAGCCGTTCCCGATCCCTTCGGAGCCGAAGCTTCCGTCGGGCGCCGACGTCGAATTGGAGAACGTTTCGTTCGCATATGCGGGGGCGGACAGAAAGGCTTTGGACGGAGTTTCCGTCAAGGCAGGCGCGGGGCAGACGGTCGCGCTCGTGGGGCCGTCCGGCGGCGGCAAGACGACGGTCGCGGGACTGATAGCGGGATTCTGGCGCGCGCAGAGCGGCAGCGTGCGGATAGGCGGCGCGGACGTAGCCGATATGACGGAAAAGACGCTTGCCGATACGGTGGCGTACGTGTTCCAGGACAGCAGACTGCTCAAAGCGAGCGTCGCCGACAACGTGAAGCTGGCAAGACCAAACGCGAGCCGTATCGAGGTCGAAAACGCCCTGCATATCGCGCAGTGCGACGATATAATCGCAAAACTTCCCGACGGCATAGACACCGTGATAGGGACCAAAGGGGTGTATCTCTCGGGAGGAGAAATGCAGCGTATAGCGATAGCGAGAGCGGTGATCAAAGACGCCCCCGTGATATTGCTCGACGAGGCGACGGCGTTCGCCGATCCCGAGAACGAATATGCCGTGCAGAAAGCGTTCGAGAAGCTGAGCGAAAACAAGACGGTCATTATGATAGCCCACAGGCTGACGACGGTCCGCGGCGCGGATAGGATATACGTTCTCGAAGACGGAAAGGTGACCGAAAGCGGACGGCACGACGAACTGGTCGAAGCAGGCGGAACATATTCGAAGATGTGGAGCGACTATCTGCGCTCGGTAGAGTGGAAAGTAGCGAAGGAGGCGTGATATGGTAGAAAAGATCATGCGCAAATACGCGCTGTCGGAAAGAGGCGCGAGAGATCTCGTAAAGGCGACGGCGGCGTGCGCGGTACAGAATTTCGTATTGATGCTGCCCGTATGCCTGCTTTACCTGCTGGTAAGCGATATGCTTGCGGAAAACGTGCCGGATCGGCATTACTGGCTGTTCGGAGCAGGCATCGTCGCGATCGCCGCCCTTATCTGTCTTGCGGCTTATTGCGAGTACAACGCGACGTATTTCGCCAGCTACAAGGAGAGCGGCGTAAGGCGTATAAGACTCGCCGAACAGATAAGAAAACTTCCCATGTCCTACTTCGGGAAAAAGGACCTGTCCGATCTCACTTCCACCATGATGGCGGACTGCACTACGCTGGAACAGTCGTTTTCCCACTTTATGCCGCAGTTTTTCGGCGCGATAATATCTACCTGCATAGTAGCGGTGTGCGTGTTCGCGTTCGAGTGGAGGCTTGCCTTGGCGGCGCTGTGGCCGCTGCCGATATCGCTGTGCATGGTCGCTTTCTCCAAGAGATTCCAGAATGCGTTCCAGCGCAGGCAGATGAAGGCGAAGATGGACTGTGCGGACGGGATACAGGAGTGTCTGGAAACGGCTCGCGATCTGAGATCGTGTAATGCGCAGGGTAAGTATCTCGAAGGTCTGGACAAGAAGATAAAGGCGGTCGAAAGGGGTGCCGTGAAGTGCGAACTCGCCGTTGCGCTTTTCGTAGTGACGGCGCAGATGCTGCTCAAATTCGGCATCGCGACGGTCACTCTCGCGGGCGCGGTGTTTCTTGCGGACGGTTCTCTCGAATTGCTGAGGTTCATCGCGTTTCTCATGCTCGTATCGAGGTTTTACGATCCGATGAGCGGAGCTCTGCAAAATCTCGCGGCGATACTTTCCACGCAGATAAACATAGACAGAATGCGCGAGATAGAGCAATATCCAGTTCAGAACGGGAGCGAGGATTTCCGTCCGACGGGATACGACATCGTTTTTGACGACGTCACGTTCTCTTACGGCGACGGGGAAAAGGTCCTGGACGGAGTGACTTTTACCGCGAAACAGGGGGAAGTCACCGCTTTGATAGGCCCGTCGGGCGGAGGGAAGTCTACGGTGGCAAAGCTTGCCGCGAGGTTCTGGGACGCAGACGGCGGCAGCGTGAGCATAGGCGGCGTAAACGTGCGCGACGTGGATCCGGAGACGCTTCTGTCGGCGTATTCGATAGTTTTTCAGGACGTGACTCTGTTCGACAATACGGTAATGGAGAACATACGCATAGGCAAGCTGGGGGCTACCGACGAAGAGGTGCTGGCGGCGGCGAAAAAGGCCAACTGCGACGAATTCGTCTCAAAACTTCCCGACGGGTATTCGACCGTCATAGGCGAAAACGGAAGCACGCTTTCGGGGGGAGAAAGGCAGAGGATATCCATAGCGAGAGCTTTGCTTAAAGATTCGCCCGTGATACTGCTGGACGAGGCGACGGCTTCTTTAGACGCGGACAACGAAACGAGCATACAGCAGGCGATATCCCGAATGATCGAGCGAAAGACGGTGCTTATCATAGCGCACCGAATGAGAACTGTCGCGGGAGCGGATAAGCTGGTGGTCATAAAGGACGGCAAAGTCGCGGAACAGGGAACTCCGAAGCAGCTCGAACAGAGCGGAGGTTTCTATGCCCGCACTTCGGCGCTGCAATCGAAATAGCCTGCCCGTGTAGGTAATAACGGCAATGTGCAAGTGCGAGGCGAGGATATGTATGAGTTTCGGACTTACGCTCGCGGGGATTAAACCCGCAAGCGTGGCTTGGCTCGGCGCGGAGGAAAAGCGCAAGCTCACTCCCTGTCGCAGACACTTCGCGCAAAGAGGCATAGAGTTTTGTTCTTTGTGCGCAAGGCACGGCAAAACGCTTGCGATGGCATACGACAGAAAAGCGTTGAAGACCGCGCTCGACGACGGTCGGGTCAGGAATTTTCTCTCCGGCTACGGCTACGACTGCGCGTCCGTCGACGGCGCTTTGGGCAGACTTGCGGAAAGGATGACGGACGGGGACGACTTTCCTCACGAGATGGGCGTCTTTCTCGGATATCCGATCGAAGACGTGGAGGGATATATCAGAACGGGAGGGCGCGACTGCGCGCTCTGCGGTTTCTGGAAAGTATACAGCGATCCCGAAACCAAGGCGCGCACATTCAGCCGCTACCGCAAATGCGCCGAGGCGATCGGGGTAAAACTGAAACAGGGATTGAGCATGGCTCAGATATTCAATATAACCGTATAGGAGGTATGATAATGAAAGTCAACATAGTTTACTGGTCGGGTACGGGCAATACCGAACAGATGGCAAACGCCGTCGCCGACGGCGCGAAAAAGGCGGGCGCGGACGTCGCGCTCATGCGGGTATCGGAGGCAGGGAGCGACGCGCTCGACTGCGACGCGCTTGTGCTCGGCTGTCCCGCCATGGGAGCGGAGGAATTGGAGGATACGGAGTTCGAACCGTTCTTCGCTTCGCTCGAGGACAGTCTAAAAGGTAAAAAGCTCGGGCTTTTCGGCTCTTACGAATGGGGAGTCGGAGATTGGATGAGCACATGGCAGGGGCGTTGCGAAGCCGACGGGGCGTCTATGATATGCGACGGAGTGATCGCCAACGGCTCTCCCGACGCGGAAGCGCTGGCTGCCTGCGAGGCGCTCGGAGAAAAAGCCGCGGGTTGAAACCGACCGTTCACGGTTAATTTATCCTGCAAGACCGACGGCGGACTTGTTCCCCGTCGGTCTTTTTCGGAACTTTGCACGCGTTGTCTTACGATATGCGGCATGCGGAGCGAAGGGAGTTCCGTTTTTCCGCCGCGGCGCATAAAGTGGAAAAGAACCGTATGCGTTTTGATTTGTCACGGCGGCGGCGGCGTGTTATAATTACATAAAACAACGCGTATGGGAAAACTTCTTGTTAAATTATTCGTAAAAAACAGTTCGGACACGTCCGATCCCGCGGTACGCAGGGCCTACGGTACTCTCGCGGGGGTGGTCGGTATCGTGCTCAACATACTTCTCGCCGTGGGAAAGATCTGCGCGGGCGTGCTGTCGGGAGCGTTGTCGGTCACTGCGGACGGATTGAACAATCTTACCGACTGCGGCAGTAACGCTGTGTCCGTTATAGGTTTCAAGGTCGCGGGCAAGCCCGCGGACAAGGAGCATCCTTACGGGCATCAACGCATGGAATACATTGCCGCCATGATAGTCGCGTTCATAGTGTTCGTCGTGGCGATAGAGCTCGGAGTGGAATCCGTGCAGAAGCTCATCGAGCCGACGGACGGAAGCTGGTCGATCACCGCGGTCATAGTGCTGTCCGTATCGGTCGCGGTCAAACTTTGGATGTTTTTCTTCAACCGATCGTTGGCGAAAAAGATATCTTCCGAGGCGCTCAAGGCTACGGCGACGGACAGCGTAAGCGACGCGGGCGCGACTGCGGCGGTCCTTGTCGCTCTGATAATATCGCATTACACGGACGTCGATCTGGACGGAGTGATGGGGCTGATAGTCGCGGTGCTGATCGCGTTTGCCGGAATCGGGATATTCCGCAGTACGCTCAGTCAGCTTTTGGGCAAGGCTCCCGACAAGGCGGTACTCGAAGACATCAAACAGCGCATCCGCAGTCACAACGGAGTGCTCGGGATACACGATCTCAACGTGCACAGCTACGGCAAAAAGCTCTATGCGACGGCGCACGTCGAGGTGGACGCGAGGATGGGGCTGTCCGAAGGCCACGATCTTGCCGACGGGATAGAGCGCGATTTTGCCGCGCATACCGACGTGATAATGGTGGTGCACGTAGATCCGATACAGGTGGACGATCCGGTCGTCGAGAGGTACCGCGATATGACCGCCGGCATAGTCAGGGCGATAGATCCGTCCTTTTCGATACACGATTTTAGAGTCGTGGACGGTGCGGTCCGCGTCAATCTCATATTCGACGTCGCGATGCCGTTCGAGGCGAAGATGTCGGAAGCCGAGGTCGAACGGCGCATAAAGGACGCGTTTTCGACGATCGACGGTAAGCTGTATCCGATGCCGACGGTCGAAAGGCAGATATCGGCGTGACGTGATGTCGCGGCGGTATCGGCTGCGATGTGCAGACGGTATAAAGGAGTTTCGTTTTGCCGAGGCGGGAGGACAGAAGATATATCCTTGTCGGATACGAACGCTCTTCTTGGAGCTTCTCCCGCAGCGCGGGTAAGGCTAAAAGAGATACGGCTGCGAGCGGCGGATCGCTGCGTTTTACGGATCTCGGACAAGCCGTAAGGCAATAACTCCTCGAAACAGGCGCACGATCTTTCTGCCCAAGGATCGAAATTCACGGAGGATAATATGACGGAAAAAGAAAAGGCAGCGGCGGGCATGATGTACGACGGCAATTACGAACCGGTCATGGCTCAGGAACGCGCAAGATGTAAGGATGTTTGCTTTCGATTCAATTCGACAGATCCGTCGCAGAGGGAATCTCGTGCCGAAATGCTGAAAAAGCTGTTCGGCAAGACAGGAGAACATTTGCTTGTGGAATCGCCGTTTTGGTGCGATTACGGGTACAATATCGAGGTCGGCGAAAACTTTTACGCCAATCACGGATTGGTCATACTCGACGCCGCGAAGGTGACATTAGGCGATAACGTGTTTATAGCTCCCAACTGCGGCTTTTACTGCGCCGGGCATCCTTTGGTCGCAGACGAACGCAATCTCGGATTGGAGTACGCTTTGCCGATAACGGTCGGCAATGACGTGTGGATAGGCGGCAACGTGGCGGTCATGCCCGGAGTTACGATCGGCGATGGCGCCGTTATAGGCGCCGGAAGCGTGGTCACCAAGGATGTTGCGCCGGGGATGCTCGCCTACGGCAATCCGTGCAGGGAGATACGCAAGATCACCGAAGCGGACCGAGGAAAGATACCCAAGAAAAAACAGATGTGAGCAAGAGGCTCTCGTATCCGCCGTGTTTGCGGCGGATCTTTTTTTTGTCCGAATATCGGACCGCTTATCGATCTTGCGGGCATCGACATTTGAAAGCTCGGAGAGTCGGCGCTTCATAGTCGTTCGGAGGCGGCGATCGCGGGTCGGTCAATGCAGCGTCGGGGCGTTGCGCAAATTCCGATGGCAGGCGCCCTATCGAAATGCTCGGCATAGGACGCCGCGATCGAAAACGTTAAGACCGTCTTTCGGACGGGAGCGGGTCTATGCTTTGTAAGGCGATGTTGTATGCTCGATCAAAATCCGTCTCCGACTTTTATGGCGCCGATCGGCGCTCTGTCGGCGATTGATATGACGGTTTCGCGGGCGTTTATGCGAGCGGGTACGCGACCTCTTTGAATATGGGCTTGTTCCGCACTCGTTCCGGACTGCCGAGATTTGAAAATGCCTATTTGGCGTATTTGCAATAAACTATTTGCTTAATAGAATTGATAATAATTGAAAATAATTAATACTATAAAAATCTTGATACATTGCGGCAGTGCGGAGCGAGTGCCGGTTTTCGGGATCGGCGTATGCAAATTGCCTGCGGACGCAATGGTTTTTCGCCGCGGTACGCGCTGATAACTCCGATCGCTTGTGGGTTTGCCGCGAGGATGATATAATCGGGGTATGAAGATGTACGGGAAAGAGAGCTCGGAATATATTTACGGGCTGAGCGGCTCGGACGAAGTAACGGACGGACTGTGCCGTCTGCTGTTCGAAAGAGGCGCGGCGTTTGTGGGATTTTCGGATATTTCGCGCGTGAGGGAAAATCACGGTTATAAGGCGTGCGTTACGGTCGGATTCAGGCTGTTCGACGGCATAATGCGCGATATCAAAAAAGGCCCTACGTTCGAGTATTTTCATCATTACAGGACCGTAAATTACGCGCTCGATCAGATGACGTTGGCGGGCGCAACGTATCTCAACAGGTCGGGCTTCGATTCTTTGGCGATCCCCGCAAGTCAGTCTTCGGATTCGGATCCGTTCCGCGGGGCTTTTTCGCACAAGACCGGCGCCAGATTGAGCGGCGCGGGGTTTATCGGCAAGAACGCCCTTTTTATCAGCAGGGATTTCGGCAGTAAGGTCAGACTTGCGAGCATCCTGACGGCAAAAGACTTTGATTTTTCGGGGGAACTGTGCGCCGAAAATTGCGGCGGCTGCACGGTGTGTACGAAGGCGTGCCCCGCGGGCGCGATCTATGGCGTGAATTATACGGAAGGGGCCGACGTTAAGGATATGGTGGACGTCGCAAAATGCAGCGCTCATATGAAATCGGCTTATAAGGATATCGGCAGAGGCGCGGTTTGCGGCATATGTATCGGCGTCTGTCCCCGCAACGGATTGTAAAACATGGTGCGGTTTCACGGCTTCCGTGGGCAAATGGGCGGCGTACTCTAAGTGTTTTTTGCGCGATATCGGTCGATTTGCCGCTTTGGATTATCAAAACTACTTAATAATAATTGATGTTACTTTATTATAATTTGAAAACGCATGAATTTTACAAAAACGGAACGCTTTTGTCGACAAAATGTTGATATTTTTTGCAAAAACGTCAAAAATATAGAGCGGTTTACTTGTTTTTACATGAAAATAATGGTAATATGAAATAAAAGAAACAGACGATCGTCATATGAGCGCTTTGCGCGGGAGGAGAATATGTTAGAGGACGATATTTCCGAATTGATGTTGAGGATCGAGGCTTTGGAGAGCAGACTCGACAAGGTGGAGGAGCTGCTTGAAAAGCGCATTGCGGAAGCTCCCGTTCAGCCTCGGCAGACGAGAACGAGAGAGAAACAGCCCGTGTTCGAGATCGGCATCAAGGGCAAATACCGTTTTCTCGCGGATTTTCTGCATGAACACGGCGGCGACAGCGTAACGCTTTCGTTCGAGCAGATAGAGGAACTCGTAGGCGGGAAACTTCCTCCGTCCGCATACAATTACCGCGCTTATTGGAGCAACACGGACACGCATACCATCTCGCGCGCTTGGATGAGGGCGGGATATATGACCACTTACGTCAATCTGCTGTCCAAGAAGGTCACGTTCGAGAAAAAGCGCAGTTACGACAGCCCCGTCGCGGAGCGCGAACGGTAACGCACATTTCCGCATTACCCAAGGGCGTAACGGCGCGGTTCGCAGACGGCGGAACGGTCTGCGACATTGCAAAACGGTCTTTTACGGGCCTGCGCCTCTCATATGCCGGATGCGGAGGCGTCGATATCCGTCGCAAACGGACCTCGGATCGATAAGCGAATACAAAATGATCGGCGACCTTGTGGTCGCCTTTTTTATGCCGGGATCGCAGATGAACTTTGTCGATCGTTTTTGACGAACGGATACGGAACCGTTTATTGATCATCGTAACAAGGTAAGTGTTACAGTTCCCGACTCCGGTCCGAGTCGGATCCCGCGGCATATCGCGAGCAGCCGATCGTCGGGCGGCGAGTTTTTCTTTATACGGCGGACATTCGCGGGCTGACATGAGATTTATTCGAGGCTCTGTTCGTCGTTCGGGGGGCACTCTGTCGGGATTAAAAGCGAGGCTTGCCGCAGGGCATCGCAGTGCGTTTACGGAACGGGAAGTTACGCGTGTTCCGCTGTGCGGCTCGGGTAAGTATTTTTAAGAGCCGAATTGCGCTTATCGCGTCGCTGCCCTTTCGCGCGGACGGGCTCCGCAGGACCGGCAGTTATCATGAAACGACCAGTTCAGAGGCGGCTGCGCACGGCGCCGCAATGACAGACGGTGATCAACGGCATTACGAGGATCCTGTCTTTTGCGTTCGAATCGAAAAACCGCTCCAACGCATTTCGGAACTGCGCATGAGCGGGCGTATCGGAAGACGGAGAATACGATGAGGACATACATCTGCCCGTGAACGATCGCAGGTCGTAAGCGATCTCGCCGTTGAAGACGTTCGTTTCGTAATCGGAAAAGAAGTCGTCGAAAGAGCGGTCGGTGCGAGCGCCGCCCGAAAAGCCTTTGAATCCAAGGCAGTATGCGGCGCAAAGCTCTTTCAAGGCGATCGCCTTGTCGCTCGAAGTGTCGTAGCCGTTCCATATCAGGGCGGCTTTACCTCCCTTTCGTAATATCCTTTCGCATTCCGAGGCAAACGCCGCTCGGTCGAACCAATGGAAAGACTGAGCCGCGGTCACAAGGTCTACCGATCGGTCGGGGAGAGAGGTATGTTCCGCGCTTGCTGCCACGGATACAAAGCCGTCGTATCCGCTCAGATTTTTTTCCGCTATGGCGCGCATATCGGCATTCGGTTCCACGCAGAAGACTTTACAGCCGCGTTGCAGCAGCAGTCGGGCGAATTTACCTGTGCCCGAACCGACGTCGGCTGCGATCGGCGGTTCGTCCGAGGAGATCTCTTTCAATATCCGCGTCACAACTTCGGGAGGATACGACGGGCGGTATTCGTCGTATATCAGCGCTTTGCCTGTAAATCGTTCTTCGTTCATTTCTTTCCTTTTCATGCGGGATCGTTTCGATCCGAGTTTTGCGGCGGCATGCCGCGGTCGCGGAGGCGATCCTTCCGAGGTAATTATAGCCGAAAACGGCGGCTGCTGCAACAGGGCGGCAAAAAGGCGCGCACTTCATGTGCGCGCCTTTACGTAGATCCCGATCAGTAAACGAGATTCTTTTCCAGATATTCGGCGAGTCCGTCCACGGGTATCCTTACCTGCGCCATGGAGTCGCGTTCGCGTACCGTGACGGTGCCGTTTTCCACGGTTTCGAAGTCTACGGTAACGCAATACGGCGTGCCGATCTCGTCCTGTCTGCGGTAGCGCTTGCCGATGCTGCCCGTTTCGTCGTAAGTGGAGGAGAATTTCTTTGCCAGTTCGCGGTAGATCTTTTCGGCTTCTTCTCCGAGCGCCTTTTTCTGCAACGGCAGAACTGCGACTTTGTAAGGCGCGATCGCGTGGTGAAGATGCATGACCACGCGCGTATCGCCGCCTTCGAGTTCCTCTTCCTCATATGCGTTGCACAGAAGAGCGAGGACCATTCTCTCGACGCCGAGCGACGGTTCTATGACGTAGGGCACGTATTTTTCGTTGGTCGCGGGATCGAGGTATTCGAGGCTCTTGCCGCTGGTGTTCATATGCGCTTTCAGGTCGTAATCGGTCCTGTCCGCGACGCCCCACAGCTCGCCCCATCCGAACGGGAATCTGAATTCGAAGTCGGTCGTGGCGTTGGAGTAGAACGCGAGTTCTTCGGGATCGTGATCGCGGAGTTTGAGGTTCTCTTCCTTGATGCCCAGACCGAGCAGCCAGTCCTTGCAGAAATTTTTCCAATACCCGAACCATTCGAGGTCGGTGCCGGGTTTGCAGAAGAATTCCAGCTCCATCTGCTCGAACTCGCGCACGCGGAAGATGAAGTTGCCGGGAGTTATCTCATTGCGGAAACTTTTGCCGATCTGACCGATGCCGAACGGTACTTTAAGACGGGAAGTGCGCTGCACGTTGAGGAAGTTG
>DVKK01000036.1 GCA_018716085.1 Candidatus Ornithoclostridium excrementipullorum
CTCGTCACGTGCGCTGCACGCTCGCTTTCCTCGCTCGCTGTATGGCAAGTCCCGCCTTCGGCACTACAAAATAAACGCCATAGTCAACATTCCAATGCAGTAACTCATTTCAATTTCAAATATTCCATTAGGAAAGCATCAGGAAAAACAAATTGCTTTTCCCTGGCGGCAAATTTCACACGCATATATTTCTTGTCTACACTCATCCACGTTATGGTGCCGTTCCCGAATTTTTCGTGTGTAACCGTTATACCGACCTTAACTTGCAAAAGAATTTCTTCCCATTTGTCTTTATCCGACTTAATTGTATCGACGCCCGACGTATCCGAAACAATATGCTCGGCACTTCCTGCCGCGCTCTTATCCTCGATAGTTTTCTTATCTCGATACCTTTTTGGGATCAAAATTTGCTCAAAATCCGTCATCGTCGCCTGTTGCTTAGAATACAACGCCTCGTATTCCTCGCGCCGTAATACCGTATCCCAACCGCCGACGGCTTCGCCTTCGTGCTTGTCGATGCCAGTATAAGAGAGACTGGAATTTTCGTACTTGCGGAAGCCGAAAATGCCCTGATTCATTTTTTCGGAGTCAAACAGTCCGATTGAACACAGCACGTCAAAGTCCTTGACCGTAAGTCCCGTGACCTTTTGGAACAGTTCGGGCTCTATCTGCGTAATGACGTCCTTTATCGTCTGTTCGCGATAGTCTGTAAGATACATAAACGCGGGAATACGCGCGGCAAGTTTCAAAAGATTCTCCTGCACCTGTTTGCGCAGGGATTTAACTTTCTTCTCTTCTTCCGTAAGCTCTTTCTTTGCGGACGGCGTCAGCTCGTCGCCTTTTTCTTTCTTAAGCTTATTGACCTTCTCCGAACGATTGATGATCGTCTGTATCTCCGTATTTAGCGAGCGGAAGCCCTCTATGCGCATAAGTGCGTCCAAAGCGTCCTGATTGGCCTGCAGCTTTTTCAAGGTGTCGTTATCGACATGGACGAGGAGAGCCGTCTGCCAGCGTTTTGCAAGCAATGTGGCTGAAGTTCCCGCATAGGTTATATCGAGAATATCCTGCGCGTCGATACGGTTCATAGACGAGCCGTCAAAGGCAAGCACAGGCAGGAACGAGATAAACTCCGAGACCTTCTGTTCGGGACTTGCGTCATCCACTTTTAGGCGACAGGAATAATCTGAAATCTGGTGCAAAGCGCGCTCCAATGCAAAGTCAAAGATATAGCATTCCTGCTTGATGACTTCTTTATCCCCGTGATCGTTTACGACTTCCCACGGCGATTGTACGCGGAACGCCGTCTGGAAATACGTTTCAGGCGACTTTAAGTTGCGTAGCATAAACACGCCCGCCCAAGGCCGAACGGTAACGCCCGTCGTCAGTTTACCGCAGGAGAGCGTGATCGTCTTCGTTTCGAGCGGATCGCCCATAGCATTCAATACGGGGTGCAACGCGTCCAAACCGATGCCCGCTTTCGGCCCTGCACAGACGATGATTTTGTAATCGTTAAAGAAATTATTCTGCTTTTGCTGGAGCAGGTTCTGCATGGCATAGCAGCTTGCTACGTTCGGCAAAAACCATAAAGTATGCGACAGCACGTTCAGAAGTGTGGTATCGGAAAAAGGCATGGGCGGGCGCTCCGCGCCGAGCTTTAATCCGTCTACCGGCATATAATTGCCCTGTATCATTTTAAGCCATTTTTGCACGTCTTCTTCATAGACAAACCGCGCCGATTCGAGCTTGCCTTTTTCGGGCACTTCCGCACGGAAAAATTCGTTGATGTCGAATTCGTCATAGCCTTCGTTGATGGCGACGTTTGCCGTAATGGAGTCGGGCACTTTGTAGGTAAGCATCACCATTTTGGGCAGCGCGGCATAGGGATTTTCGCCCAAAGACTTGTCCCAATTTTCTTTTGCCGCCTGTTCGTCCGAATACGTCCAGTTGAATACCTGATCTTCCAAAAACTCGCCCGAATTGAGCGCGCGGAAGGGCGTGCCTGATAAGTACAGATAATGCGCCGACGTGATAGGCAGGAATGTTTCGTTTATGGCATTACCCGCTTCTTCGCGCTGATACTTTTCAAGGTCGAAATCGTCGTTCTCCTCGTCAAACTTTTCAAACAGATTTTTAGCGTTTTCGCGCCATGCGCCGAAGTGGTACTCGTCGAATACGACAATATCCCAATTCGTGGTATGGATAAATTCGTTTTTCGCCTTTATGCCGCCCGCTTCGTTTGTGCCTAACAAATCCTGAAAGGAACCGAACACAACGATGGGCTGCGTTTTATCGCACGCGTCGTATTGCTCATCCAATTTTTTCGCGTCGAACTTTGCTTCTTTGTTGGAAACGAATTGCCAGCCCTTAAAATCCACATGATGAGAAAGGTCTTCCTGCCAAGCCGATTCCACGGCGGGTTTGAACGTCAGGACCAGAATCTTTTTGAATCCCATTGCTTTGCAAAGCTCATAGGTGGCAAAGGTCTTCCCGAAACGCATTTTCGCGTTCCATAAGAACTTAGGCGGACGAGCGGGATCGTCCGTTTTTGCCTGCTCAAAATATGCTTTCGTCATCTCGACGGCGGCTTTTTGCTCGTTGCGCATAGAAAAATTCCATGTGCGTTGCCCTTCGAATCGCGTTTCCGTTCGCAGCTCTTTAATCGCCGTCAAGGCATCCGTACGCGTACATTTGAACCACTCGTTCCTGTCTTCTCCTTCGTTGAGCTGCAAAAAGCCTTTGTGCCGCAGCAGCCTGTGTACGTCTTTGTCCGTAAAGCAGGTGCCGTCAGGGCGCATGGCGGATTCTTTGAACAGGACTTTGAATTTGATCGCTGCCGCATGTAATTGTTCACGGATACGGGTTTCCGTGTCCTTTCTGTCCGTGTAGCCGACTTTGATATATCCGTCGTGATCTTTCAGGTCGGGCAGGATATAGCCGTATATCGTCGGCACTACGGCGGGGCGGGTATGTAATATCTCAGAAAGACTGATATTGTTTGCCATCGTTTAACTCCATTTTAACGTAAAGGACATGTCGATCTAACTACTTTTTCAGATAAGATATTATGTCCTAGTTTTTTCAAATATCCTTTGAGATCTTCGACGCTCTGTTTTGATCGGGGGCCTATTATAATACTGTCAAACAAATCATCAAAGGCAATGCCGCGCTGTAAACATAATTCTTTTAAGTTTATTCTCGCTACTTTCTTTATAATACCAGTGTTCATTATTTTGTAGTCGTAACCAAAGCCTTTTAATAAGGAACATATTCGCCATTCTTGCTCTGAACAGAAACTGTCATGTTTGTATTTCGGTGCACATGCTAATAAGTTATCAATAATACCAGTTAACTTGCTAAAACCTCCTATAAATCTGTCGTTATCGATATACTCTCGCAATACATTGCAAATATCATGCTCAAACGCATTATATCCATATACAACTTTTGTAAATGAAAGAAAGCTCTCAAATAGCAAAGCAACTAGCTTTATTGTGTTAAAGCCCATAGATATGCCAGTTGCGCTGTCGGCGTATCTTTCCCATTGTGCAGCATTATCGCGCAATTCGGATAAGCAAAAAACAAACGGATACTCCTCTCGCAACCTGTAGTTTATATTTTCAAATATAGTATCACAATATTCCTGCTTATCTTTAAATATGGTGGATAAGATGCATTTCTCTACACCATCAATAAAATAACGTAATTCCTGGGTATCATTCATATTAGCAGCACAACCAAGCCAAAGCTCCTCGTTTTCAACAATACTTAACATCGCTTTTTGAGAACAATAGTGATATAAAGTAATGTTGGGTATATTGTTTCTTCCAATAAAATCTTTTGCTTGATCAAAAAAATATTTCGTATCCATTTCTCTCTTCGATTTTTTGTTTGATGCTCTTTGTTATATAAAAGTTGATATCTATTTAGAAAAAATATCTTTACTCCATAGTTTTGATCATTGACTCGATAAAGTCGATTTCCTCTTGTGTCAAGTTATATTTCTTATATAGTTCCTCATCTGTCCACGGCTTGGAAAAATCTTGCATGGGGACAAAGCAAAACTTTTCCTTTGAGATATTTATTGATGTTAACGCTTGTAATAACAAAAATCTGAAAAATTTTGTCTTAACGTACACACATAAATTTTTTGCGCTCTCTATATTAGGAAAATTTTTTAGTATCAAATAGGTTTCGGTACAGACTTCTTCAGGATTTAGAATTTTAATTGTAGACACTACTTGATATTTTCCGTCAGACGAAGGCTTATTCCCGCCAGACATCGCCTTTGTCATAATTACTTTATATGAGTGGACAATATTTTCCTTATCCGATACTTTATTTTTATCTATATAAGAATAGCCATTCAGTGAAAATAAGATATAATTATTCTCTTTTTTCTCTTTGTGTCCGTTTTCGCTACTTACGATTCCAAAATAATTTCTTGAGAATACGATAGAATCAAAGGAATTACTATCAAATTGCTTTATTTTACGAATAATGTTAATGGCAATATTATCGCGCACAAATATATTGAACTCATTCAATTTCCTAGTAGTAATCGTAATAGTTTCATTCTTTCTGTTTTCAATGGTACAATCGCCGCAATATTCTCTGTCCCATAGAAAGTAATTCACGCCGCCCGCAATGACGACACCAGGAAAACATTCGGCGCTATTTGCATAATCAACCAAATATTTTAAGTGACAATCATTTAACATATCATTTCTAAATTCATCCAATCCCTTTCCCCCAGCAAACCATCGCGAAGGTGTAATCATAACTATATAATGCGGCTTAAGCTTTTTATCTTGCTCCACAAAATACTGGTATATCGGCATAGCACTCGATCCCGTGCCGCCGCCATCGCTCAACTGATAAGGTGGATTACTTATAATGACGTCAAATTTCATATTAAATATTTTCTCCGGCTCCAATGTATGGATAAATTCGTAGGCGTGCGTTTCTTTCTTATCGCCGCGGTCGTATTCTTTTTTGCTTGCTCCGCAAAACTTGCATTTATCGCCCACCCAAGTGTGTTGTATGCGGCGATAGCGGATATTTCCTTCTGGACTGTCGAAATGGGACACGGAATATTCGCCGTTCGGGTATTTGCTGCAATATACGCTGCGGCGGGATAATAGGCTTGTCAGTTCCGTAATGGCTATACCGAAAAGCTGCTTATGGAATATATGATCGATACGCTGCTGCAAATCGGGTATTTTATCCTGCAAACCCACAAGCAACCGCTTTGCGATCTCGCGCAAAAATACGCCCGTCTTGCACGCGGGGTCTAAAAATGTGGTATTCGGATCGCTGAAAAGTTCCTGCGGCAAAAGGTCGAGCATTTTGTTTACCACGTCGGGCGGTGTAAACACTTCGTCGTTACTTAAATTGGCAAGACAAGAAAGCACGTCGGGCGTGTGCAATGTTTTGCTTTTGTAAATTTTATCGAAAAAGGTTTCAGCCATTTTCCTGCACCTTCCTGTAATGTACGGGCGGATATTCGCATATCGGTTCCGCCATAAATTCTTTTGTCGCAGGGTTGATCGACAGGTACTTGCGGATCTCTTCGGGGATGTCAAATAGCGACGATTGTCCGTTTTTCGGTTTATCGTTGGCTTTTAGCATGACATCCAGACGAAAGTCGCGCCGTTTCAGTTTTGTACCGAGCAGGCTCCATTCAGGGAAAACGATGGGCGTGTCCGTATCCGTTTGATTTTCATCTACACACATAAGAGTGAGTGCGTTGCCGCAAAGAATGTTTTTCGATAGGATATACCGCACCGCTTCACGCGTTTCGTCGTTTGTCGATTTTTTGCAGACGGTCGTATATTCCTTGTCCCATAATGCAAACAGCCGTTTGCGGCATTCCTCCGCATTATCCACGAGGATCTCCACGCCGTAAATGCTCGTTACGGCAAGCACGGAATACCGCTCGTAATCGTATGGGTTTGACTTATATATTTTTTTGACGGTGGCGAGCTTTCGTGTAAGGATTTCGGCAAGGAAGTTGCCGTCTCCGCAAGCGGGCTCTAAAAAACGGCTGTCTATGCGGTCGCATTCGTCCTTCACAAGGTCGCACATCGCCTTTACTTCTCGCTCGGCGGTGAACACTTCGCCATGGTCGCGTATTCGTTTCTTCGATTTGATTTGAGATGACACTAGTCCTCCCTACACGAACATTAACCATTGCAATATGTTCATGTTTTATCTTAATCGGTGTACTTTTATATTATATCAAAACGGATCGAGAAAAGCAAGATACTCGCAATGATAAGTTAGAGGCTGTTACAACTTGCTGAAATCGAATCGAATTGGTCGTTCTTTCAAGGGGTTTTTCGTCGATTACGATAATCGGTGTACTTTTTCTTCCCTACTCAAAGCAGTTTCCCCAGCTTGTTCATCATTGCTTTTTTGTGTTCGATAAGCGAATGCGTATAACGGTTCAACGTCACGGTCGGGTTTTTGTGACCGAGGATCTCGGAGAGAGTCTTGACGTCCATGCCGCATTCAATGGCACGGGTGGCGAAAGTATGCCGCAGAGAGTGAAAACCCTTGTGCGGGATATTCAGTTTTTTCAGAAGCAATTCAAAACTTCGCTGGTAGGAGCGGACGGAAACGGATCTGCCTTTTGCCGACACCACAAAGGACGAACCGCACTTTTTCTTTACGTTTTTCAAAACAGGCAGCAACTGTTTCGGCAGAGGTATCACGCGACGTGAAGCGAGCGTTTTCGGCTCGTCTATGACCGGCCCGCCTTTGCCGTCGTGGCATGACTTGGATACCGTAAGCACGCCCGTCGCAAAGTCGATGTCGCTCCATTGCAAAGCAAGCAGCTCGCCGATGCGCAGACCGCTGTACAGACAGAGCAGAATGCCGTACAATTTATCCTTTTCCCCCGTCATGATCGTTTTTTCTATCGCTTTTTGTTCATGCAAAGAAAAACATTCGACGGGCTTTTCCGCCAATTTGGGGCGTTTGAGTTTTTCCGCCGCATTGACGGACGTGAAGCCGAGTATATGCGCCGCGCGAAGCGAGCTCTGCAATACGGAAATGACCGCGTTCACGCTGCCCGGCGACAGCCCTGCTCCCGTTCTGCGGTTTCCTCGCGCCAGCAATTCAGTCACCAAACTCTGCAACGTCAACGGCGTAAGATCGTCCATGTCGGCGCTGCCGACGCCCTCTTTGATATGCAGATCGACTATCAAAGAATATCTGTCGAAAGTCCGAACTTTCACGGACGGTCTAACGTAATTATCGAGCCACTGATCCAGCCATATCGAATACTTCATGTTTCCTCCAAGCAAATCGCTTTCGTCTTTTGTATTTTCGTTATCTTCGGAGTTTTCGGTATAAAAAATGCGTGCGGCGCGAATAAACGCTGCCGCCCGCCCCGTATGATCGCCCTGCCCATACTTCTTCCGTCGGTTTCGTGTGACCCGTGAAAATGCTTTCCTCTCCGCTCAATGCCAAAAGCCGATCCATTACGGCTACGCCTGCGTTTTCAACCGATCGGAGCAAGACCTGTCGGTCCGTATGCGTGCCGACAAAGCAAGTACGGCTGCCCGGTCTGAATGCCGCGGCGGCGCGTTCGCGAAGTTTTTTTCAATGGATTTTTTCGTCCCCGTGTCGATTTCAGCGTTTTTCGGCGCGGAGGAAAGATTCGAGCATACTGTACCGTTTTGCGGTATAATTGTTGCGGACCATTTTTTCGAGATTGTCGGACGAACCGACGAGGACCGCCATTTCTTTGGCTCGGGTGACGGCGGTGTAAAGAAGGTTTCGGGTAAGTATCATGTAGTTGCCGCTCATCAGAGCGATGATGACGACGGGGAATTCCGAGCCCTGAGCCTTGTGTACGCTTATCGCATAGGCAAGCGTCAGGTCGTCGAAGTCGCCCTGCATATATTTGACGCGCTTGCCGTCGTCGAAAGCGACCGTCAGCGACGGCTCCGCGGTGTTTATTTCGTCTATCCTGCCGATGTCGCCGTTGAATACGCCCGTTCCCGCGGCCCCCTCGTCGTCGGTCCACTGTAATTCGTAATTGTTGACGGTATGCATGACCTTGTCTCCGACGCGGAACGTGCGAAGTCCGACTTTAAGCTCCGCCTTACCCTTCTGCGGCGGATTCAAAGCCTCCTGCAAAGTCGTGTTCATATTCTCCACGCCTATGACGCCCTTTTTCATCGGACAGAGCAACTGTATGTCCGGCGGCGCGATGCCCGCGTATGCGGGGATCCTGCGCGTGATCATGTCCACGACCGTACGAAGTATCTCGTTCGGATCGGACTTATTGTCGAAAAAGAAATCCCGACTGCGGTTGTTTATCACGGGCATTTTGCCGGCGTTGATGCGGTGGGCGTTCTCGACGATAAGGCTGTCCTCGCTCTGCCTGTAAATGTGGGTGAGATAACTGACCGGGACCTTGCCGCTGGCGATGAGATCCGCAAGCACGTTGCCCGCTCCGACCGAGGGAAGCTGATCCTTGTCGCCCACCATGATAAGCCTGCCGCCGAATTTGATCGCCTTGACGAGCGCGTTGAAGACGTAATCGTCGCACATACTGACCTCGTCCACGATGACGACGTCCTCGTCCAGTTTTGCGGTTTCGTTGAACAGGAATTTACCCTTCCCGTCCGAGAAATCGAGATCGAGAAGCCTGTGTATGGTCTTTGCCTCCACGCCCGTCGTTTCGGTGAGCCTTTTCGCCGCTCTGCCCGTGGGCGCGCACAGACACACGCTGTAATTGCGGCTGCGCAGAAGGTGGATTATGCATTTGACGATCGTCGTCTTGCCTGTTCCCGGGCCGCCCGTAATGATCGTCACGCCTTTTTTCAGACAGCTGCGCACCGCCTCCGCCTGCGACGGATGCAGTTTGATATTGTTCAGTTTTTCATAAAGTTCTATCTCTTCGTCCGCATCGAGAGGAAGACTCTCGGCGCTGCTCAGCATCGACTGAACGAACGTCGCTATCGACTTCTCGCAAATGTAATTGCGGGCGAGCATATCGATCTTTTCGCCGTCTTTTTCCAGTCTTACGATCTTGCCCGTGATCTCGCAGTCCTCCACCATTTCGGCAACGAGTTCGGCGCTGTCCGTCCTCTCCAGGCGCAAAAGCTTGTCGACCTGATCCACTACGTCGTTTTCGGGGAGATAGGTGTCCCCGTTCTTGTTCGCCGCCTCTTTGAGCACGTGCACGATCGCCGCTCCCACGCGGAAACGGCTGTCGGGAGCTATCCCTATGGCGGTCGCGATCTTGTCCGCCGTCAAAAAGCCCACTCCGTCTATGTCGTCGACGAGCTGGTAAGGATTGTTCTCGACGACGCGGCGGGTACTCTTGTCGTAAGCCTTGAATATCTTGATGGCGAGATTGAGCGAAACTCCGTAATTTTGCAGATACACTATCGTATCCTGCATCTCTTTGAGCCCTATCATCGCTTCCTGTATCGCGAGAGCCTTTTTGAGAGAGATACCTTTGACGGCAGCGAGCTGCTGAGGAGAATTTTCGATGACGTCGAGGGACTTTTCTCCGAATTTCTCGACGATCGAATACGCGGTGACCTCGCCCACGCCCTTAAAAAGTCCGCTGGATAAATACTTGAATATAGCCTCTTTAGACGTGGGCGGCGACACTTTGACCGACGTCACTTGGAACTGCTCGCCGAAACGGCTGTTGTTGACCCAGTTCCCCTCCATATCGAGGATCTCGCCCTCTGTGAGCGGCGGGAAAACGCCGACCGCGGTAAAAAACCGCCCTCCGCCCTCCATATAGAGCACGCAGTAACCGTTATCGGCATTTCTGAATATAACCTCGAGCACCGTTCCTTTCATGTACTGTTAATTATACGGCATTGCCCGCGCGGTTGCAATCGATTTTCAAACCCGTCTCCGAAAACCTCTTTCTTTTATCCTCTCGGAGCCTCCGTTCCGCTCGGTAAACCCGCTGCGCGAGAGGCTCTTTCGTACGGATCCGCGAATCGCGGATGATGACCGCCGCGAAGGTACGTCCGATTGCCGTTCTCTCCGCCCTTTTGCGGTGCTTCTCCTTTTGACATCTCTTTCCTTCCGTTCTTTTCCGTATAGGTCCGACGACGTATTTTGGTCGGCGCAAACGTGTCCGCGTATTTTTATTTTATGGTTTTTATCTACACGGGCGCGAAAAAAACGCGGCTTGCGCCGCGTCGGTTTTCTTTCGTTCGGATCATCTGCCGAAGGCTTCCGCCCTGAGTTTGTCCGCGACGTCCGTATCCTCCCACTTGAAGCCTCGGTCTTCTCTGCCGAAGTGTCCGTAGTTGGTCGTTTCAGAAAACACGGGTCTGCGCAGTCCGAGCACATCTATTATCGCCTGCGGACGGAAGTCGAAATGCTTTGCGACGAGCGCGGCGATCGTATCCTCGTCGACCTTGTTCGTGCCGAACGTTTCCACCTGGATCTGTACGGGCCTTGCGACGCCTATCGCATACGCCACGTCCAGTCTGCACGAGTCTGCAAGTCCCGCCGCGACTACGTTCTTGCACGCATAACGCGCCATATAGCACGCGCTGCGATCCACTTTCGTACCATCCTTGCCGGAGAACGCTCCGCCCCCGTGCGGGCAGTATCCGCCGTATGTATCCACGATTATCTTGCGCCCCGTAAGTCCGCAGTCACCGTGAGGACCGCCGACTACGAACCTTCCGGTCGGATTTATCAAAAACCGAGTCTTGCCCGTCAGCATATGCGACGGGAGCGCGGCGCGTATCACGTGCTCTTCTATATCGCGTCTGAGCCTCTCAATATCGACGTCCGCGGCGTGCTGCGCCGATACGACGACCGTATCGACCCCTACGGGTCTGCCGTCCTCGTAGACGACCGTGACCTGCGCCTTGCCGTCGGGGCGCAGATAGCCCAGTTCTCCGCTCTTGCGAACGGCGGCGAGCCTTGCGGTCAGCGAGTGAGCGTAAGTTATCGGAGCGGGCATCAGCTGCGGAGTTTCGTTGCAGGCAAATCCGAATACCATGCCCTGATCGCCCGCGCCTATGAGGTCGTAACGGTCGCTTTGTCCGCTCTTGCTCTCGGCGCTCTTATCCACGCCCATCGCGATGTCGGGCGACTGACCGTCCACCCTGACCTCAACGGCGCAGGTATTGCCGTCAAAGCCCTTTTCCTCGCTGTCGTAGCCGATGTCCAGCACCGTCTTGCGCACTATCCCCTCGTAGTCTATGTCTGCCGACGAAGTGATCTCGCCCGAAAGAAGCGCAAACCCGGTATTGCAGCAGGTCTCCAAAGCCACCCTGCTGTACGGATCCTGCGCGAGCGCCGCGTCGAGCACGCTGTCGGATATCTTGTCGCAGACCTTATCGGGATGCCCCTCGGTCACGCTTTCGCTGGTAAATAAACGTCTCTTCATCTCTGTCTCCCAAAAAAATTTCGCGGCGTTTTCAGACGTCGCGAAACAGTATTCTATATTTCAAGCCGTCTTGCGGAAATTAGCACCTTTCGTTGCCGAAGGTTGCTGTGCGATCGTCGAGTCCGTCTCTCCCGCACTCTTTATAGAATGGATTATTAAGTTGTTTTATCTTCTTATCCGCGCCGCGTTTGCGCACGGCGCGGATACGGGGATCATTCCTCGTCGTCGAGGATATCGTCTTCTGCCGCGAACTTGGAGGAAATGTCCTCTTCCATGATCCTGCTGTCCACGGAATTCTGCGGAACGGCGACAATGTTGCGGTACAGCTTCATACCGGTTCCTGCGGGGATCAGTTTGCCCAGAATGACGTTTTCTTTGAGTCCGCGCAGATGGTCGACCTTGTTCTTGACCGCCGCCTCGGTGAGCACTCTCGCGGTCTCCTGGAAGGACGCGGCGGACAGGAACGAATCGGTGGCGAGAGCCGCTTTGGTGATACCGAGCAGCGTGCGCTTCGCGGTAGCCGGTTCGCCTCCCTCCTCGAGAGCTTTCCTGTTCTCGTCCTCGTAGGTGAAGATGTCCACGTATTCGCCGGGCAGCATATTGGTCGTGCCCTGCTTCTCGATCTTGACCTTGCGGAACATCTGTCTGACGATGACTTCGGTGTGCTTGTCGTTGATCTCGACGCCGGAGCTGCGGTAAGCGGACTGGACCTCTTTGATGAGGTATTCCTGAGCGCCCTTGATACCCTTGGTGCGCAGTATGTCCTGCGGATAAATCGAGCCCTGCGTGAGCGGATGACCAGCCTCGATGACGTCGCCCGTCTGCACGTTGAGCTTCTGTCCGAAGTTGATCTTGTATTCGGCGGCTTCGCCCTCTTTGGGAGTGACGATGATGACCCTCTTGTCATCGGATACCGCGACTTCGCCCGCGATCTCCGAAATGACCGCCTGTCCCTTGGGCTTGCGTGCTTCGAAGAGTTCTTCGACGCGCGGCAGACCTTGAGTGATGTCTTCGCTGACGGCAACGCCTCCTGTGTGGAACGTTCTCATCGTGAGCTGCGTACCGGGTTCGCCGATGGACTGCGCGGCTATGATGCCGACCGCTTCGCCCAGTTTGACGGGATTGCCGGAAGCCATGTTCTTGCCGTAGCACTTAGCGCAGACGCCGTGCTTGGTCTGGCAGGACAAAATGCTGCGGATCCTGACGGTCTTGACTCCCGCCTTGTCGATCTTCTTGGCGGTGTCGGTGTCGATGAGCGTATCCGCCTTGCATATGATCTCGCCCGTGGTCGGGTCGACGATATCGTCCATGCAGTATCTGCCGTCGATACGGTCGCTGAGCGGCTCCAATCCCTCGATCGCGGAAACTTCCATACCCTTGGTGTCGCCGCAGTCCTGTTCGTTGACGATGATATCCTGCGATACGTCGACGAGCCTTCTGGTAAGATAACCGGAGTCTGCCGTTTTGAGCGCGGTGTCGGCAAGACCTTTACGTCCGCCGTGCGAAGAAATGAAGTATTCCAGAACGGACAGACCTTCGCGGTAGTTTGCCTTGATAGGCAGCTCGATGACCTTACCGGACGGGTCGCGGACAAGACCTCTCATGCCGCACAGCTGCGATATCTGAGATTTGTTACCGCGGGCTCCGGAGTTCGCCATCATCCAGATCGGGTTGAACTCGCCGAGGAAGTCGGCTCCTTTTTCGTCGAACAGCTGGCTGTCGATCTTCTCTTTGGCGTCCTGCCACGTTCTGACGGTCTGCTGATATCTGTCCTCTTCGCTGAGACGTCCTCTCCTGAACTGCTTTTCGATGTCGACGACGTCGCGTTCCGCCTGTTCCACGATGGCTTTCTTGCTCTTGGGGATGTGCATATCGAAGATACTTGCGGTGACCGCGCCTATCGTCGAATATTTGTAGCCCAAAGCCTTTATCTTGTCGAGAACGACGGACGTTTCGGTCGCGCCCTTATATTTGAAGCACGCGTCGACGATCTTGGAGAGTTCCTTCTTTCCTACGCGGAAATCGATCTCGAGATCGAGCTGCTGCTCGGGGGTATCCCTGGGCACGAAATGCAGATCCTGCGGGATCGCCTCGTTGAAGATGACGCGCCCCACGGTCGTGTACAGCTTCTTGCTGTAACGCTGTCCGTCGATGACTTTTTCGAAGCGGATATACACCTGCGACTGCAATTCGATCTGCTTGAGCTGATACGCCATTATGGCTTCGTTCTTGTCCTTGAAGTATCTGCCTTCGCCCTTGCCGCCCGGTTTGAGCATCGTGAGATAGTAGCTTCCGATGACCATATCCTGCGTCGGCGAAACGATAGGTTTGCCGTCGCTGAGTTTGAGGATATTGTTGGTCGAAAGCATGAGGAATCTCGCCTCGGCTCTCGCCTCTATCGAAAGCGGAACGTGTACCGCCATCTGGTCGCCGTCGAAGTCCGCGTTGAACGCGCTGCATACGAGCGGATGCAGTTTGATAGCCCTGCCCTCGACCAGCACGGGTTCGAAGGCTTGGATACCGAGCCTGTGGAGCGTAGGAGCGCGGTTGAGCAGGACCGGATGGTCTTTGATGACCTCTTCGAGGATATCCCATACCACGACGTCCTGAGCTTTTTCTATTATCCTCTTGGCGTTCTTGATGTTCTGGCACTTGCCGTAATCGACGAGTTTCTTCATCACGAAAGGCTTGAACAGTTCCAGCGCCATCTCCTTGGGGATACCGCACTGATACATCTTCAGCTCGGGTCCGACGACGATGACCGAACGACCGGAATAGTCGACGCGCTTTCCGAGCAGGTTCTGACGGAAACGTCCCTGTTTGCCTCTGAGGAGAGCGGTAAGGGATTTGAGCTCCCTGTTGCCGGGACCGCTGACCGCTTTGCCGCGTCTGCCGTTTTCTATAAGGGCGTCGACGGCCTCCTGAAGCATTCTCTTCTCGTTGCGCACGATGATATCGGGCGCGCCGAGTTCGATGAGCTTTTTAAGACGGTTGTTGCGGTTGATGACCCTTCTGTAAAGATCGTTGAGGTCGCTGGTCGCGTATCTGCCGCCGTCGAGCGGGACCATCGGGCGCAGTTCGGGCGGAAGCACCGGCAGCACGTCGAGGATCATCCATTCGGGGCGGGTGTTGCCCACGCGGAAAGCCTCTATGACTTCCAGTCTCTTGACGGCTTTGAGCTTGCGCTGACCCGCGTTGGTCGTCGCGATTATCTTTTTGAGCTCTTCCGCCTCTTTGTCGAGATCGATCTCCATGAGGAGTTCTTTGACCGCTTCGGCGCCCATGCCGACGCGGAACGCGCCGTGACCGTATTTATCGATCGCGTCGCGGTATTCGCGCTCGTCGATGATCTGCTTCTTGACGAATTCGGTCGAACCGGGAACGATAACGACGTATTTGAGGAAATACAGCACCTGTTCCACGTCCTTGGGGGACATATCCAGCGCAAGACTGATCCTCGACGGCACGCCCTTGAAATACCAGATGTGGGACACTGGCGAAGCGAGTTCGATATGACCCATCCTCTCGCGTCTGACCTTGGCGCGCGTTACCTCGACGCCGCACTTATCGCAGATGACGCCCTTGTAACGGATCCTCTTGTACTTGCCGCAATGGCACTCCCAGTCCTTGGTGGGTCCGAAGATCCTTTCGCAGAAAAGACCGTCGCGTTCGGGCTTCTGCGTCCTGTAATTTATGGTTTCCGGCTTGGTCACCTCTCCGTGAGACCAGGATCTGATCTTCTCCGGAGAAGCAATGCCTATCTGTATGGAATCGAAATTGTTTACTTCAGACATTCTTTAAGCCTCCTTAATTCTCGTCGCCGTCGGACAGATCGTCGTCCTGATCGCCGAACGTGCCGAATCCGGCGTCGTCCGCATCGTCGAACAGATCGTTGTAATCGAACATATCGCCGCTGCCGCCGAGACCGTACGGATTGTCTTCCTCGTTGAGGGCGAACGCGTCGACCTCTTCGAGCTCCTGCTCCTTTTCGGGTACGTAATCGATATCGTCGTCCACGTTCTCGCGCAGTCCGATCTCCTCCTTGTTCTCGTTGAGGACCTTGACGTCCAGACCGAGAGCCTGGAATTCCTTGATGAGGACCTTGAAGGACTCGGGCGTGCCGGGTTCGGATATCGGAGCTCCTTTGACTATGCTCTCGTAGGTCTTGACTCTTCCCACGATGTCGTCCGACTTGACGGTGAGGATC
>DVKK01000037.1 GCA_018716085.1 Candidatus Ornithoclostridium excrementipullorum
AATACTCTTGCGGTATTAGCCGAGCGCCGCCGCATTGAAGCGACGAAAAGTTGCGGTTCCGTGCGCGCTTGCCACGCGCCGCGCCGTTCAGATACTAAACAATCCCCCCAGCCTCGCCGTCTGCGCGTGAGTGAGCGCGACCGCGAGCGCGTCCGCGGCGTCGTCGGGTTTCGGTATGCTTTTCAACCTCAACAGGCGCGTGACCATAAACTGGATCTGCTTTTTGTCCGCTTTGCCGTAACCCGTCATAGCCTGCTTTATCTGCATGGGCGTATATTCGAACATCGCGCCGCATTTGTCGCAGCACACCAAAAGCGCAACGCCGCGCGCCTGCGCGACGTTTATGCCGGTGGTGATGTTTTTGGTAAAGAACAGTTCCTCTATCGCGACGCTGTCGGGCTTATATTGATCGAAAAGGTCGTTGAGCCCGTCGTATATCATGTGCAGTCGCACGGGAACGCTTTCGGTCTTAGGCGTTTCTATCACGCCGTAATCCACTACGGTGCTGATACCGCGTTCGGTGTCTATCACTCCGTAGCCGAGAGTGGCAAGACCGGGGTCGATGCCCAATATCCTCATATCCTGATCTGCCCTTCTCCCCGCACGACGTACTTTTCGGACGTGAGCTGTTCGGGCCCGAGAGGTCCTCTCGCGTGCAGTTTTTGCGTGGAAATGCCTATCTCAGCTCCGAATCCGAATTCGAAGCCGTCGGTAAATCTGGTGCTTGCGTTGATATAAACGCAGCCGCTGTCCACCTTGCGCGCAAAATAGTCCGCCGCCGCTTCGTCGCGTGTGATTATCCCGTCGCTGTGGCACGTACCGTTTGCGTTTATGCGCGCGATCGCCTCTTCTTCGCCGCCTACGACGAATATCGTAAGCTCCTTGTCGAGATGTTCCTTGCGATAATCTTCGTCCTCGGCAAGCGCTATCTCGGGTACGATCTCTTTCGCCTCAGCGCAGCCCGTCAGGCGGCAGCCCTTTTCGAGCAGAGCGCCGCATACTTTCGGCAGGAATGCGGCGGCGATATCCCTGTCAACGAGCAGCTGTTCGAGCGCGTTGCAGGTGGAGGGACGGGAAAGCTTGGCGTTGCAGACCACGTTTACCGCCATATCCGTATCCGCCGTCTTGTCCACATAGAGGTGACAGTTGCCGCCTGCGCTGGCTATGACAGGCATGGTCACGTTGGCAAGAACGAATTTTTTCAATCCGTCGCCCCCGCGCGGGATAACTACGTCCACATATCCGTCCTGTTTGAGCAGCTGAGCCGATCCCTCGCGCGAAACGTCGTCGATGAATCCGACCGCCGCCGCGGAAAATCCTTCGCCCTCTATCGCCTCGGCTATCGCGCGGTAAATGCGCTTATTGCTCTCTATCGCTTCTTTTCCGCCGCGCAAAACGACCGCATTGCCGCTTTTCAGACACAGAGCCGCGACGTCGGCGGTCACGTTGGGGCGCGCTTCGTAGATAACGCCTATCACGCCGAGCGGCACCCTCACCTTGCTTATCTTCAAACCGTTGGGGCGCGTCCATTCGGCGGTGACCTGTCCTATGGGATCGGGAAGAGCCGCGACGTCGTCCACGCCCTGAGCCATCGCCTCTATGCGCTTGTCGTTAAGCGCAAGGCGGTCTTTCATGGACTCGCTCAAACCGTCTGCGTGAGCCAGATCGTACGCGTTCGCCTGCAGGATATCGTCTTTCGCCGCGCGGATCGACCTCGCGATCGCACGCAGTATCGCGTTCTTTTTTTCGGTTTCCAGGACCGCCAGCTCGAACGACTGTTCCTTAGCCGCTTTGCAGATCTGTTCGACCGTCATGTCAGTCTTCCTCCTCTTCCTCCGTCAATTCGGCATTGTGATATACGTCCTGCACGTCGTCGTTCTCGTCGAGCATATCGAGCAGTCTTTGGACTTTCCTCTCGGTCTCTTCGTCGAGTTTTACGGTATTGGACGGGATCATATCCTGTTCCGCAGAGAGTATTTTGACGTCTTTCTCTCCCTCGAGAGCCTTCCTCACCGTATCCAGATCGGACGGCGCGGTATAGATCTCGTAGACATCGCCGTCAGCGGTCACGTCGTCGGCGCCCGCTTCGAGCGCGAGCATCATGAGATCGTCCTCGGGCAAAGCGGTTTCGACCACTATCACGCCCTTGCTTTCGAACATATAGCTGACGCATCCCGTCGTACCGAGATTGCCGCCGCACTTGTCGAAATGATGTCTTATCTCGCTTGCGGTGCGGTTCTTGTTGTCGGTCAGCGTCTTGACGATGACCGCGACTCCTCCCGGAGCGTATCCCTCATAGACGTTCTCCTCGTAATTGACCGAATCGAGCGCTCCGCTGGCTTTCTTAATGCCCCTTTCGATGTTGTCGTTGGGCATATTCGCCGCCTTCGCCTTGGCGATGACGTTGGCGAGTTTGGAATTTGTATTGGGGTCGGGACCGCCCGCTTTGACCGCGACTGCGATCTCTCTGCCTATCTTTGTGAAGACGTTGGCGCGCTTCGCGTCCGCGGCGCCTTTTTTGTTCTTGATATTAGCCCATTTGCTGTGTCCGGACATATTGACCTCCGTTGGTTAAACTTGTATATCTATATAATTTTATAACAAAGCCGTTCCGATTGCAAGCGCAGAGTATATATTTGCGCCAAAAGAAAACGGGGCGGCAACGCGCCCCGCGCCGATAAGCGAAACCGTATTCAGCGCCCGCAGACGAGAGTGTAGAGCGCCACCGAAGCGGCTATCGCCGCATTCAGCGATTCCACGCCCCCGCGCATCGGAAGGGACAGCGTTTTGTCCGCTCTCGCCCTGAAAAACGGCGATACTCCGTGCGCCTCGCTGCCTACCACCAAAGCCGTAGGTCTTTCTTTGCCGGGTTTAACGCGGAAAATGTCTTCGCCTTTCATATCGAGCACGCAGACTTCGTGCCCCGAAAGCGCCGATACGGCGGCGTCGGGATCGTTCAGTTCGGTCACGCTTACGCGGAACACGCAGCCCATAGACGCGCGTACGACTTTCGGCGAAGTCCAATCCGTACAGTTCACCGCAAGTATTTGCTCTACTCCGCACGCGGCGCAGGTGCGCGCTATCGTGCCGAAATTCCCGGGATCGGATATCCCGTCCAACACCATACAGTCGTTTGCCGTTATCCTTGCGGGAGGCGGAGTCGCAACGACCGCCAACACCCCGGACGGAGTGACCGTGTCGCACAGCGAACGGAACAGTTTGTCCGGTACGACCAACACGTCTTTCACTCCGCGCCTGTCCGCCAGACGTATGAACTCGTCCCTTGCCGATTCCGCAAGCACGAGAGTGCGAACGACGCACGTATCGGGCAGATCGGTCACAGTCCTTCCTCCCTCCGCGATCATAAGTCCGTACTCTCTGCGGGCGTCCTTGTCTTTCAGCGACCGTATCTTTTTAAGTTCCGCATTGGCGGCGGACGTTACAAGCCTCTCCATTTATCCTCTCCTGTGTGCCTGTGCGCTGTCAGTTGTCCTTTTCCTCTCCGTCGGCTCCGCTTGCTTCGACGGGCAAACTCTCCGCCTTCGTTTCCTCGCAAGACGGCATTGTTGCGGCATCCTCTCGCACGGGCGTATTTTTCGGTTCTTCCGATATCTGCGGAGGCATAGCTTCCGCGGGCGTTACCGCGCCTTGCGGCGGTGTGACGGAACGACGTTTGTTTTTCGCCGCGGGATCGATGAGCGCCAGCACTTTGTCCACGGGACGGAATCTCTTCCGCTTTATCCCCGCCGCCTTCTCGTAGTCGTTCTGCTTGAAACGGACGTTGACGCCCATCGTATCGCTTATGTCGAATATCGCGACGAACGCTTTGGGGTCTACGCTCTTGACTAGGCTTTTGAGCTTAGCGATCTCGAAGCGGTTCACGACGACGTAAAGCACTTTCTTTTCCGCCTTGCTGTAATACCCCATACCGTCCAGCACCGTTATGCCGCGGAAGAGGTCGTCGCTGAGCGCTTTGGCTACCTCCTCGTGTTTGTCCGAAACGATCCATGCCGCCTTGCCCTTGTCAAGACCGTCTACGATGAAGTCCACGGCTTTCAGCCCCACGGCATATGCCAACACCGAATAGAGCGGGATATCCCACGACTTGAAAATTATCGCGGACACGGTGTAAAGTATCACGTTGTAAGACATGATGAACGTGCCCACGGTCATGCCTATCTTTTTTGCGAACATGACCGCCATGACTTCGACTCCGTCGATCGCCCCGCCGTATCTGATCGTCAGTCCCGAACCAATGCCCGATATAAGACCGCCGAAGATCGCGGCGAGGAGTTTATCCTCTCCGACTATCGGAGAGCCTCCGCTCCAATCTATCGGAAACACGCTCTGTATCAGAAACGAAAACAGCGAATATATGCCGATCGCCCACAGCGAATAGCAGACGAACTTTTTGCCCATCCGTTTGAGTCCGATGATGTAGAACGGAAAGTTGAGTACTATAAGGAAAAACCAAAGCCCGAGCCAATCGGGAGTAAGCTGATTGAACAGATACGCCGTACCCGACAACCCGCTGTCGAACAACCTCAGCGGAGCCAGGAACACCGTAACGCCGATCGCGTTGATTATACCCGCAAGCGTGAGCATGATAAAATCGGAAAGTCTGAATTTGTCTTTTACGGCTTTTACGTTCATGATACCTCCTGCCTGCCTGTTAGCTTCACCGTTAATATGATAGCACATCTACGGCTGAAATAGTTTGGCCAAACGTAAACTTTCGGTAAAAAATTTTCCCGTGCGTGTCGGTTTTGCCCGTATTTACGTATCCCGTCGTCCGACCGGCAAAGATCGGAGTATCGAAAAAGGCGCGCCGACGGCGCGCCTTTGCTCATCTTCTTCCGACGATCAGGCCTTGGCCTTCTCGCAAAGCGCCGCGAACGCCGCGCTGTCGTTTACGGCAAGATCGGCGAGGACCTTACGGTTGAGGTCGATGCCGTTCTTCTTCAAACCGTACATGAACTTGCTGTAAGAAAGACCGTTCTGTCTTGCGGCGGCGTTGATACGCGCGATCCACAGCTGGCGGAAATCTCTCTTCTTGTTCTTTCTGCCGACGTACGCGTACATCTGCGACTTCATGACCGCCTGACGCGCTACGCGGTAGAGTTTGGACTTGGCTCCCCAATATCCCTTTGCCTGCTTCAATATCTTTCTGCGCTTTTTGACAGCGTTTACGCCTCTTTTGATTCTCATACCGTTATACCTCCGATCAGATCATGCTCTTGATGGTCTTTTCCTGCGTGCTGTCGACGAACGCCGCCTTTCTGAGACCACGCTTTCTTTTGGGTGCTTTCTTGCTAAGTATATGCCTTCTGTTCATCTTAGCTCTTTTGACTTTGCCGCTCGCGGTAAGGCTGAAACGCTTTTTCGCACCGCTTTTGGTTTTCTGCTTGGGCATTATCTTATCCTCCGATAAAAATTATTTTTTGGCGATGGGCGCAAGCATCATCGTGATGCTTCTTCCTTCCTGTACGGGAGGTTTGTCCATCTGCCCTTTTTCCTTTACCATCTCGAAAAACTCGTTCATGACTTTCACGGCGAGTTCGGGGCGCGCCATCTGTCTGCCTCTTAATCTCAGAGAAACCTTGACCCTGTTCTCGTCCGACAGAAATTTGAGCGCTTGCTTGGACTTGGTGATCATATCCCCGGTGTCAATCGTTGCGGAAAGTCTGACTTCCTTGATCTCGACCACTTTCTGGTTTTTCCTGTTTTCCTTCTCGCGCTTGATCATCTCGTACTTGTACTTGCCGTAGTCCATGATCTTGCATACGGGCGGCTTCGCCGTAGGCGAAATGAGCACCAGATCCAGATTCCTCGAATCCGCGATCGCGCTCGCCTCTCTCGACGACATGATGCCGAGCTGCGTTCCGTCTTGGTCGAGAAGTCTGACTTCTCTTTCCCTGATTTGGTTGTTGATCAGCAGTTCTTTGATAACCGTGTCCTCCGATAAAAATTCGAGTCCGAAACAGAATTTCGGACTCTCTAAAATGCGCACGGGTATGCCGTGTATCTGCGATTTTATTGACCTCGTCCGACCTGCGCCGACGGGTGAGAACCTCGTTCTGCTTCGTTTGCTCTAATATATTAACCTATCCGAAAGGATATGTCAACGCTTTTACGCCGATTTTTAGCAAAAACGCTTTTTTCGCGCGTTTTCGCGCGTCCGCCCGCTTTATTCCGTTTTATCGGACTTCTCCGCTCCGTCCGCGGCGGAGCCGGCGTTTGCCCCGTTATCATCGGCTCCGACTGCGACGGAAACCGCGGGGGCGACGTTGTTTTTCGCCGATGCGACGCCCTTTTCGAACCTCGCCACCGCGTCATACACCAGCTTGCGGAAATACGCGCTCGCCATGAGCAGCACCGCTCCCGCCGCGCAGATAACGCCGTCGATGGGCACGTAGGTGCATTGATAGACGAAAGAGTACCACCATACGTTGTCGAACTCGGACGGCATGTATTCGCCGAAGTAGACCGCGCCGGAAACGTAATGGCAGATAAACCTCGCGATCACACCAAGTACGATGCCGCAGGTCAGAGCTATACCGTCTTTGAATCTCGGATCTATATTCTTGTTTGCGAACGCCTTGCGGAAAAGCCCCGCGCACGCGCCGAATATGGCGAACGGAAGCACATAGTCGAGCAGGTATTGAACGGGGTGGACGATCCAGGGATTTTGCAGCGTCTGGAGCAAGCCGTAGATGAACCCCGCCATCGCTCCCCTCTTTACGCCGAACATATACGAATACAGCGCTATCGGGAGCAGCGAGAACATCGTTATCGATCCGCCGTACGGAGCGTCGAAAAATTTGACGTACGACAATCCGAACGACAAAGCTATGCTTATCGCAGCATAGACTACGGACATGGTATGCGCTCTGCCCGTGAGCTTCTTTCTGTCCGTGAGCGCCGTCAAAGCGACGAGCGCCGCGAACAGCACGATGGTCACCGCGGCGATTATCCACGGATACGCTTCGCCCGACGCGACCAACCCCGCGTGTCCGTCCTCGAAATCCGTAGTCCCGGCTGCTTCGACGAGATTGATTATCGTGACGATGACCGCATAGACGAGCATCGCCGCAAAACTGCCGAGCACGGCGTATCTGAACTTTTCTCTCTTTGCGAAATAGACCGCAATGCACGCGACGATCGCGGCGGCGAGAATGATCAGTCCCACGCAGACGGTCGTGCCGACAAGCGTGTCGAAGTTGAAATACGCGGTGTAATCCGCGCCGATCAAAAGACCGAACATAAAAAAATCTCCTTGGCTAAGGAGAACTCAAAATACCGAAAAGATTTTTGCTTCCTTTCGCAAGTGCTAACTTGACCAAGTTCAAAGGGTATTTCTCAGCCGACCTTGCGGGCGGCACCCCTAGCCGTTTATCATTATACATACGGCGCGGGCGGCAGTCAACCGTTTTGCACGCGCGATGAGCGCCTTGCGGAAAATATCCGTTTCGCCGCCGTCGGCTTGCCGCGTTGCCGCGCGATACCGCCGCCGGCTGCGGGGCTGTCCGAATACGCCTCCGCCAGACAACGCCGCCGATCGAAGCTTCCGCGCTTCGCGCTTTCACGACGTTTTTCGATAAAATTCCAAAAGTATCGAAAAAATTCTTGCAAATCCGATATTGATATGATAAACTGTAATAGAACATCGGGAGCGTAAGCTCGGACCGGAAGGGCGGTCGGATGAGTAAAGACCATAGCGTGTATTTTGCCGCCCTGCGCCGTGTGCCGCAGAGGCGGCTTTCGTATGTGTGATCTTGCGGTCTTTTGCGGACGCTTGTCCGCTTCGATCGACGGACTTCGGATGGGCAACGGCCGAGGTCCGTTTTTCCGTTTTCCGACCTGCTCTGCGCCGCACCGCTCCCCCTATTGCACGGTTTTTGCATAAAAAACCGCCCGAGCCTACGCCCGGGCGGCAGCGCGCGATCGCGTGCTCAGCTTATCTGCTGACCGTTCTTGTCCAACACCCCGTCCGTACAGGTCACGGTGTAAGAGCCAATGGCGTAATTCCAATCGACTCCTTTGCTTATATCCTTCCATTGCTGCATCGTCCCTTGGAATGTTGTACTCGTCAAGTCGCTGCACTCCCAGAATGCCTGAGAGCCAATGCTCGTTACGCTATCGGGGATAGTCACGCTTGTCAAACCATTGCATCTAGCGAATGCACCCGAATAAATTACTTTAGTCCCACTATGGATCATGACGTTTGTTACGTTGTCGGATTTCGTTTTTATGAATACCACATACGGATTTTCCGTGTTGCCGAGATAAAGTCCGTTATTATATTCATTATATCGCAAAGATGTACATCCTGAGAATGCTCCAGAGCCTATACTCGTCACGCTGTCGGGGATAGTTATGCTCGTCAAATCTCTGCAATTGTAGAACGTGCCAGCATTTATTTTTGTCACCCCGTCGGATATGACGATACCTCCTTCCAACAATTCGCCGTCTATATATAGATTGTCGGCATGATACATAGGATTCGCCTCGTAATCAGCAAATTCTATATTCATCCATCCCGCTAAATCTCCCGTGTAATACACGTCGGTCAAGCCTCTATAATAATTGAATGCTTGATAGCCTATACTCGTCACGCTGTCGGGGATAGTTACGCTCGTCAAGTCTCTGTAATTATAGAACGTATAAGCGTTTATTTTTGTCACTCCATCGGGTATGACGATATCTCCCTCCAACAACTCGCCGTCTATATATAGATTGTCGGCATAACTCGTCGGATTCGCATAGCTATTAGCAAATTCTATATTCAGCCATCCCGCTAAATCCCCTGTGTAATAGACGTCGGTCAAGCCGCTGCATCCGGAAAATGCGTTACTGCTAATTCTCGTAACAGGTTTACCGTTATGCTCCGACGGGATAACTATCTTGGCAGATCCATCGTAGTCGTCGAAAAACCCGGTCACCATATAACTTCCGTCACTTCGTTCATAATAGGTGAACTCGATGTTTTGATCGGTTTCTTCACCGGGATCGGTCGTCTCTCCCGTATCGCCCCCGTCACCGGGATCGGTTATACCGGGATCGGTCACGTCGGGATCGTCGTCGGTAGTACACCCCGCGAACGCAAGCAATGCGAAAACGATCATCAAAACAAATATCGCCGTAAATAATTTTTTGCTCACACCTCTTACTCCTCTTGCCAGAATAAGTTGACATCGAATATATTGTTCCATGTCAATTTTTCTATTTTATTATACTCTCCTCAGGTCGAAATGTCAACGAAGCGTTATACGTTTTCGCGTACGGGAATGCAATTTTGCGACAATGCGGTATATAACCGCTTCCCGCAGATATCGGAAACACATATTTTTGACATGGAACGATATATTCCATGTCAAAAATTTTTCGAATATCCCGCATGACCGTTGCAAAAAGCCGATTTTAAAAACCGTCGGCTTTTCTATATTTTGAGATTTCCGCGAAATAAAAATTTTTACGTTTTTTGAACAATTTTTGCGATCGTACAAATTGCAGACAAAGGCTGAAAATGATTTTTTATTCGGACAAAACGTCCGATCGTCCGTCGTTTCGGCTTTTCGTCAAAACCGCCGTTCTGCGGCAGCGGCGAAGCTGTATGCTATAAAAATACGCGGCTTTGCCCGTCGGCAAAACCGCGCAAATTTACGTATCGAGCGTTATTATCAGATGATGTAACGATTCAGTTTCTGCGGAGCGGACGCGAGCTCTTCTCTCTTCTCGTCGTAACCGGGTCTGCCGAGCAGCGCATAAGTCGCGTTCTTGCCCTCTTCCACTCCCGGCTGGTTAAACGTGTCGATCTGCATGAGCGCGCCGGTGTAAGCGGTCTCCAGCTCGAAGAACATGATAAGCTCTCCCAAAGTGAACTCGTTGAGTTCGGGCAGCACGATCGTATGATTGAGTTTGCCCGCTTTGGTAAGCGCATACTCGGTCGCTCTGCGCTCCGCCTGGATGAGTTCGTTCATCGTATGTCCGCAGAGGAAGTTGACGTTGGGGAATTCCTCGCAGCCATCGGGGATAGCGACCTGAGCCCTGTATCTGTCCACAGCTATGAACGTGATCACCTTATCGAAAGGACCTTCGGCATAAAGCTGGACCTGGCTGTGCTGATCGGTAACGCCGAGCGCCTTAACGGGAGTCTGCCCCTTGTTGCAGGCAGAGCCGTCGAGATTTTTGTTTTTGCCGAGGGACTCTCCCCACAGCTGGCAGTACCAGTCCGCCATGTATTTGAGCCCGTCCGCATAGGGCATCATGACGCTTACGTTCTTGCCCTTCTTCATGGCGAGATGTTGCATGAGCGCCGCCATCAGAGCGGAATTTTTTCTCGGATTGGACGACGAGCAAAGTTCGTCCATATATCTCGCGCCGGCGAGCATACCCTTGATATCGATACCGACGACCGCCGCGGGAAGCAGTCCCACGGGGCAGAGTTCGGAAAATCTTCCGCCCACTCCGTCGGGGATATAGAAGGTCTTATAGCCCTCTTTCTGCGCGATCTTTATAAGATTGCCGCTGTCCCTGGACGTCGTGGCGATGATATGTTCGGACGCCTTATCGCCGAGTTTCTTTTCGAGAACGTCGCGGATTATGAGATACTGGGTCATCGTCTCGGACGTGCTGCCGCTCTTGGTGACGACGTTGAACATGGTCTTTTCCACGTCGATAACGTCGAAGAGCGCCTCCATTCTCTCGGGATCCACGTTGTCCTCAACGTAGAATTTGGGCCCCTTGCGCTTACGCTTGGGCAGTTCGTTATAATGCAGATGGCATATCGCCTGGAACGCGGCTATCGGTCCGAGAGCGCTGCCTCCTATGCCGAGTACGACGAAATATTCGAAATTCTTGCGGACGTATTTCGCGGTCGCGAGGATATCTTCCACGATCTCGTCCTGGTTGTAAGGCAATTCGGTCCAGCCCATCATGCCCTTACCTCTGCCCGCCTTTACGCTCTCGAACGCGCTTTCCGCCTCGGCGGACGCGGCAAGCAGCTGTTTGTCGGTGAAACCGTCCTGACCGACGGACTTGCTCATCATATTGTTGAAGTCGACGCGCAGCCTGAGTTCCTTCTTGTTGTAACGCATATGTCTCTCCTTTTTTATCGGGCGCGTTGCGTACGCCCTGCAAAATTTTGTTCGTGTAGATTCAAGCCGTTACGGCTTTTGCCTCGCATTCGAGCAGATGATCGAACGCGTCTTTGAGAGCCCCTTCCTTGTCGTAATTGTTCGTATATACTTCCATCAGACACGGACCGTCGTAACCCGAGTCTTTCAGCCGTTTGAACAGCGTGACGAAATCGAACGACCCCCTGCCCGGAAGTCTGAGTCCTCCGTCCGCGTCGAAATCGCACAGATGCACCGTGCGCAGCCTGTCGCCTATCGCGTCGAGAAACGGCTCGTATCCGAGCCCCGTCTGCATCGTCTGTTTGACGTCCAGCACGGCGCCGAGCGAAGGACAGCGCGACGAAAGCTCCGCAAAATACCGCGGCGTATTGAAATACGCCCAATGCACCGTTTCGTAACATACCTGCACGTCGTATTTCTGCGCGACCCCGCACAGAGCGTTGAGCTTTTCCGCAAGGAAACCGTAATCGAACACGTACTTGGTGCGCTTGAGCATCATCGGACCGTGAAAGGTATAGAAATGCGCTCCGATCCGCTTCGCGGACCCGAGCAGCGCTTCGCACACCTCATAGGCGTCGCCGAGCGCCCTGTCGTTGCGGCTGAACAACTCGGGCTCGAACTGCGTGGTCAGAGCGTGTACCGAGTGCGCCCTCAGACCGCATACGCTCAGCCCCTCTGCGACCTTGTCGGCAAAATCGGGAGCGTATTCGCAGCGCGACGCGTAAAACACCTCGCACACCTTAGCTCCGAGCGCCGCAATGTGCGGAAGAGCCTCTTCCGTATACAGCTTCGGAAAAAAGGAGGCGGTCGATATTCCGATCTCCATACCGCCCATTATAGCATTTAACCGACGACAATGCAAAGATTTTTCGACATTATGCCGATTGTTTTTTCTCGCCGCCCGCAATGCGCATTAAAGCCCGTCTTTGCGGAAACACGCCGCCCCGTGCGCGGCAGAACCGTTCGAGCGCCGAGGCAACTCTTTGTCCGCAGTCCGAACGGCGCATACGCGTGCGGCTTATGCCACACTATTCTCCTATACGCGCAATACTAAACGGACAAATGCGCCCTCTGTGTGTCTTATCAAAAAACACTCTTTAATCGTTTGTTAATCTTCTCACGTTTATGTTATAGTATTCGTAATGAAAATGCGGGCGCATACACATATGTTTCGCGCATAATAAAGATAAGGAGTAGTTATGGCAAAATTCACCAAATGGCTGCTTGAACACAAAGTGATCATTCTCTGCGTGCTCGTGCTTTTGATGGCTCTTTCCGTAGTCGGTTGGATCTTTACCGAAAAGGAAAGCGACGTGTTGTCCTATCTCGACGAAGACTCCAATACCGTCATCGGCAAGCAATATCTCGCCGAACAATACGGGATCGTGGGCGACACGACTTTCGGCATCTCCTACATCGGCAGAGATGATGTTCAGACCATAGTCGACTATATCAATAACGATACAGAACTGATAAATATCGAGGTCGAGGGCAAGAACCTTCTTGCGAAAGACGTCGTTTGGATAGGTACGTTCGACGATCTTATGGACGGCGGCGACCTGCAGTCCTATCTCGCCAACGCGCCCGGTCTGAGCCAGGAGCTCATAACCTCCGCGCTCGGCGATCTCGACGCCCTTCAGGAGAAGGTCACGAACAAGTTCGTCAAGGAGACCGACGGCGACACCACTTACATACTCAACGTGTACTTCTCGCAAAGCGGTTCCAACGACGCAGTCATAGCCGCTCTCGACGCGATAGAATCGCATATATACGACCTGCTGCAGACGCGCATCGACGACGGCACCGTAACGCAGATCGACGATCCTTCGATGGGCTATTACATCACCGGTATGGCGCAGAACGCGCGTATACTCGTGGACAGCTCGCTCAACGATATGCCCAAATTCGTCGCCATCGCCGTCGCGGTCGTATTCGTCATACTTCTGCTCACCTCGCAGAGCTATCTCGAGCCTCTCATCTTCCTTGCCACGCTCGGTATATCGATACTGCTCAACATGGGCTCCAACGTCATCGCGGGCAACCCTGTCGGCACCATATCGACGATAACTTCTTCGTGCGCGATCATCTTGCAGCTCGCGGTCGCGATGGACTACTCGATATTCCTGATGCACTCCTACCACGAAGAGATGCGCGTACTCAAGGATCCCAAAGTCGCGCTCATGCACGCGATGCCCAAGACGCTCAAATCCATCCTCGCGAGCGCTCTGACCACGGTCGGCGGCTTCGTCGCGCTGTTCTTCATGAACTACGGCATAGGTTACGACCTCGGTTTCGTGCTGGCAAAGGGCGTTATATTGTCGTTGCTCGCGGTCATATTCATACAGCCGATCCTCATCATGCTGCTCAACAAGTGGATCGATAAGACCAAGCACCAGTGGATAGTCACCCCGAGACTCAACTTCGTCGGCAAGACGATAACCAAAAAATGGGTCTCCGTGTTCGTACTCGTCCTCTGTATAGTGATCGCTATCCCGAGCGCTTATTTCCAGAACCTCGTTCCGCTCAACTATATCACCTTTGTCAACGAAACGCCGGAAGAGGAAAAGAGCCTCGCCCAGCGTGAAGTCGAAGGCGTGGCGAACCAGCTGATACTGGTCATACCGTTCGAATACGACAACCCCGACAATCTCGATATGTCTTCGCATTACGAATTCATTGAGAAGATAAAGCAGATCGGCGTGAGCGATCCCACCGCTCCGTCCGCGGGATTCGTAAACGGCACCCCGTCCAGAGAAGACGGCAACAACTACAACCCCGTGACCGACGTGTTCTCTCTTGCCGAACTGGTCGGGCCCAACCTCTCCGAAGCGATAAGCAGTTTCAGCGGACTGGGCGGCAACACAATAAAGAACGCCGTCGAAGCGCAGCTTTATTCCAGCTTCATATCCAACGTGAGCGATCCCGAAGCGCAGAACTATATGCTCTACACGATCACTCTCGAGGGCGACCCCGAAGATATCGAGAGCTACAACACGATGCTGCGCATACGCGATATCGCGGACGATACGTTCGGCGAAGTCTACGTAACGGGTCTTGCTCAGGGCGCTTACGATCTGTTCACGGTCACCCCGGACGACTTCGTACTCGTCAACATCCTGAGCGCGGTCATAGTCTTCCTCGTACTGCTGCTCACATTCCGCAAACCGATCATGTCGGTGGTACTGCTGCTGGTCATCGAAACGGGTATATTCGCCAACCTCACGCTCGTGTATCTGATAGGCGAAAAGATAAACTTCATGGCTTATCTGATAGTCAGCGCGATACAGCTCGGCGCGACGGTCGACTACGCGATACTGTTCACCTCCAAATATTATGAGGAAAAAGAGAACTGCGCCGGAGTCATCGCCGTCAAGAACGCCGTTCACCGTGCGGCGCCCAGCGTCATCACGTCGGCGAGCATACTGATCTGCGTATGCGCGGCGGTGCATCTTGTGACCACCAACCCGATCGTAGGACAGATCACCAAGCTGATAGCGATAGGCACCTGCTTCTCTCTGATACTCGTATTCACGCTGCTGCCGTCGATACTCAACCTGAAAGAACGCGTAACGCGCGCGTACTATATCAAGAAAGGTAAAGGCGATCCCGACGAGGGCAAGGACAACGTCCCCATCTACGAGAAAAAGCGCCAGGCAAAACTGTCGGCGAAAAAACTCGCGATGTCCGCGGCGGGCGCAGGAGGCGAAACGGTCGTGATCGACAGCGAACCGAGCGACGGAGTCAAGGGGTCGGATATCCCCTATATCGGAAGCATGGACGAAGTTCCCGCGACCGACGCCGCCGAACCTGCTCGGACAGACGTTCCCGAAAGCGACGCCTCCGACGAAGTCATGACGACCGAGGACGACGCGAAAGACGGATCGGAAAAATAAAGGACGGCGCGATGCCGCACCGAGACCGCGGGACTCCCCGCGGTCTTTTGTTTGCGCGAAAATTCGGACGCCGTCACGTATGAAAGCGCTCGATACGGAAAGGCGCTCCGATCCGTCCAATCTCCCGCTTTTGCAAGTCGCGTCCCGTCTTTTACGCCGCGCCACGCTCGCTCGGTAAGTCGGGACGCCGAAGTCGGATCTTGCCGATATACCGCTCCGTCCTCCGCGCATAAAGTCCCGGCATAGGCGTCAAAACGCCGGCTTGCCGAAAAATTTTTATCTTTTTTAATTTTGCGGTGGACAAAACCTCTTTTCGCGGGTAGTATTATACGGAAGGGAACAGAAGGGAGTAAAGCGCCCCGACGCGTATGTGCGTCGGGGTTTTCCCTTATAAGGCGCGAAGCCTTATCTTTACGCATGGCTTTTTATCCTCCCGCGAAGTCACGCCGCGCAATTCGCGCTATTGTGCTTCCGTAAGGCTCCGTATAAACCGTGATCGCGGCGCCGCCGCACGCAAAGTGCGTAAAAAAATTCCGCCCGTTAAAGGGCGGAGATGATTTTCTCTGTCGTTACAGTTCGCACACGGTGTCTATCTCGACAAGCACGTTTTTGGGAAGCGTTTTTACGGCTACGCACGAGCGTGCGGGCTTGGAAACGAAGTGCTTTTCGTAGACTGCGTTGAACGCCGCAAAATCGCTCATGTCGGCGAGGAAACAGACCGTCTTGACGACCTTGGAAATATCCGTCCCCGCCGCTTCCAACAGCGCCTCGACGTTGCGGCATACGCGTTCGGTCTGCTCTTCTATGCCGCCCGCGACTATCGCTCCGTTTGACGGATCTATCGCGATCTGCCCCGACGTATAGACTACGCCTCCGCTTATCACCGCCTGCGAATAAGGTCCGATCGCCGCAGGCGCCTTTTCTGTGCTGATTATCTTCATATTCTTCTCCTCGCTCTCAGACGAGCTTGAATCCCTTGTCCGCAAGGGCTTTTCTTATCTTGACGATATGATCGTGATTGCGCGTTTCGATCTGGATACGCAGGAAGCATCCGTTGATGTCGCTGCCTTCGTTGGCGCGCTCGTAGTGGACGGACACGACGTTGCCGCCCTGCTCCGCTATGGTCGCGGAAACGTCGCGCAGCTGCCCGGGTTTATCCAGCAATTCGACGGTTATCAGAGCGGATCTGCCGCTCATAAGAAGTCCGCGCTCTATGACGCGCGAAAGGATATTGACGTCGATATTGCCTCCCGACAGCAGACAGCACACTTTTTTGCCCTCGACGGGCAGTTTTCCGAACATGACCGCCGCCACTCCTACTGCGCCCGCGCCTTCGGTGACCAGCTTGTGCTGTTCGATCAGAGCGAGTATCGCCGCGGATATTTCGTCGTCGGTCACCGACACGATGCCGTCCACGTATTTGGAGCAGCATTCGAACGTATGCGGTCCCGGCTCTTTGACGGCGATGCCGTCGGCTATCGTGGAAACGCTGTCCAGTCTTTCTATCTTGTGATCGTGTACGGAGTTGAGCATACTGGGCGCGCCGGACGCCTGAACGCCGTAGACCTTGCATTCGGGTTTAAGGCTCTTTACCGCATATGCGACTCCGCTTATCAATCCGCCGCCGCCTATCGGCACGACAACGGCGTCCACGTCGGGCAGCTGATCGAGTATTTCAAGACCGATCGTACCCTGTCCCGCTATCACGTCGTAATCGTCGAACGGATGAATGAACGTATAGCCGTGCTCTTTCTGCAATTCCAACGCCTTGTTGTACGCGTCGTCGTAAACGCCCTTGACCAGGCAGATATCGGCGCCGAGGCGTTTGGTCGCCTCTATCTTGGATATCGGAGCGACATCGGGCAGGCAGATAAGGGACTTGATCCCGTTTTTTGTCGCCGCGAGCGCCACGCCCTGCGCGTGATTGCCCGCAGAGCAGGCTATGACGCCTCTCTTTTTCTCTTCGTCCGACAGCTGCGATATCTTATAATAAGCGCCTCTGACCTTGAACGAACCGGTCACCTGCAGGTTCTCGGTCTTGAGATACAGATCCACGTCGCTTCTTATATTGTGCGAAGGGATCATATCCGTCTGACGTATAGCCTCTTTGAGAACGAACGCCGCATGATATATTTTATCCAACGTAAGCATAGCTCACCTCACCCGAGCACCGCGCCCTTATCGGCGCTTGTTACCAGTCTTGCATATCTGGCGAGCCATCCGCTCTTGAATTTGGGCTGAGGCATGACCTGTTCTTTTCTTCTCTTCTCGAATTCCTCGGCGCTCACGCGGGCGTTGAGGGAATGCGACGGGATATCGATGTCGATGACGTCGCCGTCGCGCAGCAATCCTATCTCTCCCCCCTGAGCCGCCTCGGGGCAAACGTGCCCTATCGACGCGCCGCGGCTCGCTCCGGAGAACCTGCCGTCGGTGATCAGCGCGACGCTCTTGTCCAGTTTCATGCCTGCAAGCGCCGAAGTGGGATTGAGCATCTCCCGCATACCGGGTCCGCCCTTGGGGCCTTCGTATCTGATGACGACGACGTCGCCGTCTTTGATCTTCCGACCGTATATCGCGGCGATCGCTTCGTCCTCGCTGTCGAAGACTCGCGCGGGGCCCGTATGCACGAGCATTTCGGGAGCGACCGCGCTGCGTTTGACCACGCAGCCGTTTTTCGCCACGTTGCCCCACAGCACCGCAATGCCGCCCGTTTCGCTGTACGGATCGTCGATCGGTCTTATTATCTTGTGGTCGAGGACCTTTACGCCCTTTATGTTTTCTCCCACAGTCTTTCCCGTAGCGGTAACGGCGTCGAGATCGATCAGACCTTTCTTGGCGAGTTCGGAAATGACCGCCTGCACGCCTCCCGCCGCGTACAGATCCTGCATATGCGTGGGACCCGCGGGAGCGAGATGACACAGATTGGGAGTGGTATCGCTGAATTTGTTGAATATGTCGAGGTCGAGTTTTACGCCCGCCTCGTTCGCTATCGCAAGCAGATGCAGCACGCTGTTGGACGAACAGCCGAGCGCCATGTCGCAGCGCAGCGCGTTGGCTATCGATCTTTCGTTTATTATCTTGCGCGCCGTGACGCCGTTTTTGACCAGATCCATGATCGCCATGCCCGCATGCTTGGCAAGCGCGACTCTCGCGCTCATGACAGCGGGTATGGTGCCGTTGCCGGGCAGAGCTATGCCTATCGCCTCGCACAGACAGTTCATGCTGTTGGCGGTATACATACCGCTGCACGAACCGCACGAAGGACAGCACTTGTGCTCATACTCGTCAAGCCCCTTTTCGTCGATCATATTCGCCTTGTAAGCGCCGACCGCCTCGAACATTTTGGACAGAGAAACCTCGCAGCCTCCTACAACGCCCGCAAGCATCGGACCTCCGCTGACCACTACCGCGGGGATATCCATCCTGACCGCCGCCATGACCATGCCGGGAACGATCTTGTCGCAGTTGGGAACGAGCACGACGCCGTCGAACATATGCGCGGTGATCATCGTCTCCACGCTGTCGGCGATGAGTTCGCGCGAAGGCAGCGAATAGTGCATGCCGTCATGTCCCATCGCTATGCCGTCGCACACGCCTATTGACGGTACGGTCACGGGAGTGCCTCCCGCAAGCCTTACGCCCGCCTTGACCGCCTCGGTCAGCTTGTCGAGGTGGATATGTCCGGGGACGATCTCGCTGTACGCCGACACGACGCCTATGAGAGGTCTGTCGAGTTCCTCTTTGGTGAAGCCGCACGCATAAAGCAGCGATCTCTGCGGAGCGGTCTCCGCCTTGTCTGTCAAATATCTGCTGCGTAATTCCATAATCCCGTCCTATCGCACGAGTCGCCCTGCTTGCGCAAAGCGACCCGCGTCGTTTACTTTATGTACGAAGAGCAAAACTCACTTTTTGAGCCAGCTCATCATCTGGCGCAGTTCCGCGCCGACCTTTTCGAGCGGATGCTCGGCTTCGAGCGCTCTGGTCGCGAGGAATTTCGCGCACTTGCCGCTCTTGTTTTCGGTCATCCATTCGCTGACGAAAGTACCGTCCTGGATCTCGCGGAGGACCTTTCTCATCTCCTTGCGGGTCTCGTCGGTGATAAGTCTTTTACCGGTCCTGTAATCGCCGTATTCCGCGGTATTGGAGATGCTGTATCTCATCATCGAGAAGCCGCCGTTGTTGATGAGATCGACGATCAGCTTCATCTCGTGGATGCACTCGAAATACGCCATCTCGGGAGCGTAGCCCGCGCCGACCAGCGTTTCGAAGCCCGCTTTCATCAGCTCGGTCACGCCGCCGCACAGTACGCACTGTTCGCCGAACAGGTCGGTCTCGGTCTCCTCTCTGAACGTGGTCTCGAGGATACCCGCTCTGCCGGCGCCGATGCCGCTTGCATAAGCGAGAGCGTAATCCTTCGCCTTACCGGAAGCGTCCTGATACACCGCGATGAGCGACGGAACGCCCTTGCCCTCGACGTACTGGCTTCTGACGGTATGACCGGGGCCCTTGGGGGCGACCATGATGACGTCGATGTCCTTGCTCGGCTTGATGAGCTTGAAGTGTATGTTGAGTCCGTGCGCGAACATGAGCACCTTTCCTGCGGTCATGTACGGCGCGACTTCCGCCTCGTATATATCGGCGCAGATCTCGTCGGGGACGAGCATCATGACAACGTCCGCCTTCTTCGCGGCTTCGGCGACGGGCATGACTTCGAGGCCGTAATCCTTCGCTTTCTTCTCATGTCTGCTGCCCGGTCTGAGACCGACTACGACTTTGACTCCGCTGTCTTTAAGGTTCTCCGCATGAGCGTGACCCTGCGAGCCGAAGCCCATTATGGCTACCGTTTTGCCGTCGAGCATTTTGAGATCGCAATCGCAATCGTAATACTTCTTGATCATTTTTGTATCCTCCAATAAAATACAATCTATATGATTTACATTATTATGTCGTCGATCGTACAGCCGGGCGCTATCATCGGAAGAACTCTTTCGTCCCTGTCGATGACCGCGTCGATTATGCACGGTCTGCCGCTCGCGAGAGCCTCGGCGAACACCTGAGCGAACTCGTCCTTGGTCGTCGCCCTGAAACCGAGTCCTCCGAACGCGTCGGCGAGTTTGACGTAATCGGTCTTACGGTCGAGCGTCGTCGCCGAATATCTCTTTTCGTAAAAGAGCGTCTGCCACTGTCTGACCATGCCGAGCACGTGATTGTTCATGACCACGACGACGATCGGCAGTCCGAACGACACCGCGGTGCACATCTCGTTCATGTTCATATGGAAAGAGCCGTCGCCTGTGATCATCACCACCCTGTTATCGGGCATGGCGACCTGCGCTCCCATAGCGGCTCCGAAACCGAAGCCCATCGTGCCCAGACCTCCCGAAGTGATGAAGCGGCGCGGTTTGATGCGTCCGCAATACTGTGCTGCCCACATCTGGTGCTGACCCACGTCGGTCGCGATTATGCCGTCCTCGCCCAAAGCGTCGGACACGACTTCCATTATCTGGTGGGGGCGCAATACGCCCGGCTTGTCCGCGGGCTTGTAATCCTTCGTCTTCCACTCGGCGACCTTTGCCATCCACTCGGGGCGCTTCTGCTCGGCAACGAGCGGAAGCAATGCGGCGAGCACTTCTTTCACGTCGCCTATGACGGATAGCTTGGTCTGTATGTTTTTGTTGATCTCCGCGGCGTCTATATCGATATGGACGACCTTGCTCTTTTGCGCGAATCTGGTCTTGTCCGTCGCGACTCTGTCGGAAAAACGCGTGCCCACGGCGAGCAGCAGGTCGCAGTTCGCGATCATTTTGCCCGCGCTCAGATTGCCGTGCATACCGACCATGCCGAGATTGTGTTCTTCGCCGTAGCTGAGAACGCCGGAAGCCATAAGCGTGTGCGTGACCGGGATATCCGCTTTCTTGACGAGTTCGGCGACTTCGCGGGAAGCTCCGCTGGTCTGGACTCCTCCTCCGACGAGTATCGCGGGGCGCTCCGCCTCGGCGATCATAGCCGCTATCTCGGCGAGAACTTTTCCGTCGGGCGCGGGAGGCTTGACGGGTTCGACTTTCGGCTGCGGCACGAATTCGCACTCCGCGCTCGTCACGTCCTTGGTGATGTCGATGAGGACGGGGCCGGGTCTGCCGCTGCCCGCTATCCTGAACGCCTTGCGCACGGTATCGGCGAGCTCCTCCACCTTGCGCACTACGAAATTGTGCTTGGTGATGGGCATGGTGATGCCCGCAATATATACTTCCTGAAAGCTGTCCAGCCCGATGAGATTGTTGGACACGTTGGCGGTGATGGCGACCATCGGCACGCTGTCCATGAACGCGGTAGCAATGCCCGTGACAAGGTTGGTCGCTCCGGGACCGGACGTCGCCATGACCACGCCCGTCTTGCCTGTGGCGCGCGCATAGCCGTCTGCGGCATGAGCCGCTCCCTGCTCGTGCGCCGTGATGATATGTCTTATCCTGTCGCTGTTCTTGTACAGAGCGTCGTAGATATTGAGGATCGCGCCGCCCGGATATCCGAACACCGTGTCCACGCCCTGCTCGAGCAGCGTTTCTATTAAGATTTGAGAGCCGTTGATCTTCATGTTGAGCTAGTTCCTCTCACCGATAAATTATTATAAATAATATATTACAGTATCCTCGCAAAGTCAAGTGTTATCGTCCCCGTTTTTTACATATAGCGCGCGGCGCGCGCAAAAACCGCGCCCAAGAGTATTCGTCCGCCGGCGCGCGGTTTTGAGTACGCTTCAACGCCCGGCTGTCGCCTTCATCCTCAGCCGCACGTAGTCGGCTACCCATACTCCGTCGCGGAACAGTTTGTCCCTGCACTTCTCCTGCGCGGCGAGCGCCGCGTCGCGCCTCTCCTCTTCGGGAAGCCCGGCAAGTTCGTTTTTCGCAAAGATACATATCCAGTCGGCGACGCCGTTCTCGCCCGAAAGAGGCGTCGGACGGTCGAACAGCGAAGCGAACTCGACCTTAAACCCCGCTCTTTCCAGCAAAGCCGAATATCGCTCTGCGTCCGGAAAGAAAAATCTGTGCGAATACGGCGCGCGGCGGCGCATTATCTCTTCGCGCAGCGCGGTATGTATCACGTCGCCGTTGCCTTTTCCTCCCATCTCGAACACGAATTCGCCGCCGTCTTCGAGCGCGGCGCGTATACCGGCGAGCGCGGCGGGCTGGTCTTCCTCGTCGATCCAATGCAGTACGGCGTTGGAGAATACCGCGGCGTACGGCTTCCCGACGCGGAAAGAGGTTATGTCGCCGTCGAAAAACTTTATCTCCGGATATGCCGCTCTGGCGTCGGCAAGCTGAGAGGCGGACGCGTCCATTCCCTCGGCGTCCCAGCCGAGCGACCTGAGATATGCGGTAAGCTCTCCTCTGCCGCAGCCGAGATCGAGCACGCGCGACCCCTTGGCGACCGTCAGAAGACCGACGAGTCCCTTGCCGTGTTCGCCT
>DVKK01000038.1 GCA_018716085.1 Candidatus Ornithoclostridium excrementipullorum
CGACCTTCTTTATCCTCTTTTCCAATCTCACCGCGTCGATCATCACGGACGAGCCGCATTTAAGACACTTCATTCTCACGTCAGCCCCCGTGCGCGTCACGAGCCATTCGCAGCCGCCGCAAGGGTGGTTTTTCTTCGTGACGACAGTATCGCCGACTGCGTATTTTATACCCATAATATATTCTTGACCACGCAGCCGTTCATTTTCTCGAAGATCAATCCTTTTATACCGTTCCAGTCGCGCAGGGGTTTGAGTTCCTCGGTCTTGAACATCGAAGGGGAGAGAGAGCATTTGGTCCATTCTCCGCCTTTGAGCCGGCACACCGCGCCGTAACTGCGGGTCTCGCCGTTCTCCTTGGAGATCACGCGTACCGCGAAATCTCTGTCGTTATCGCTGCAAGCGTCGAATTGCAGCAGACTGGAATCGCTGCGGAAATATTTGTCCTCTCCGACCGCGTAGGTGGTCAGATCGGCGTTGCCGCAGCTTATGCCCGCTATGCCGAACGCGCCTTCTTTGAGGAATGGCTTTTCTCCCGTCAGATATTCGGATGGACTGTCCGCCGCGAATTCGCCGAGCCCCGTCTTGCGTTCGTAGACTATATGGCTTTTGCGGACGGGCTCCTTTATCGTCTCCGCGTCTGTGCGCAGGTATGCGACGTAAGAGGAAAGCGCCACGCCGTCGGGATATTCCGCGGTCACATAACAGAAGACCGACTCGGCATAGTCCGCAACGGGGATTATGCAGCGGGCGGTGCCGTTGCCCACATCCATCGGATGCCAGTTGCGCAGAGCGGAATCGTATTCGTTGTAGGCGTAATAAAGCGTGAGCTTTATCTCGGGCGAATGCGACGGGAAGTCGATGTTGGCGCCTATATATCCGTCGCGCTGTTCCAGCGTCACTTCGGGAGAGGCATAGGCTTCGCCGTCCGTTCCTATACCGCGTATGAAAGCCGACAGAGTAGTCAGCCACGACAGCGGCAGTATGGTGTTGCAGTTGGGATAATACGTCTTGTATACGCGATCGTTCCGCACGAAAGACAGCGTGGCTTCCACTCGGTCCACGCTCGTCATCGTGTTGTTGGAGCCGCTCACGTACAGACAGGGGCATTTTACGAATTTGGCGTAACTCTGAGCCGCACAGCCCATAAGCCAGCGCTCGCGTTCGTCGGTCGCCTCCGGTTCGCGTCTGTTGTCGTCGAAACGGAAAATGCCTTCGTATTCGCGCCAGCCGGCGTTGCATATAGATACGAGCCCCGCGACGCGTTCGTCCGTCGCCGCGCATTGCCATACCATGTCCGCGCCGATCCCCGCGCCTACGAGAACTATTTCCGTATTCGGAAGTACGCTTTTGACGAAGGTGACCGTACGCCTCAGCACTTTGCTCCACAGATATTGGCACGATCCCTCGGCGGACGGATCGGCCTTGTCGAAGTGCGCGTTCCCTTCGCCGTATTTGCCCCATGCGAGAGAGGAGGGATACGACGATCTGCCCGAAGTGCCGAAACCGATCGCCGAATAGTCCGCTACCACTAAGCCCGCGCCAAGTTCGTCGACCAGGGTGACAAACGGCTTGGGAACGGTCGGATCCCACGGCTCGCCGACAAAGATCACGGTCTTGTCCGCTTCGGGGCGGAGTTCGCCTGCGGCAAATATGCGCACGACGCCGTCGTCCGCCTTTTCGGCGTCGAAATACGCTCCGAAATCAAAAAAGCCGTCGCGTTTTTCGTATTTTACGAAAGACGTTCTCAACGGCATACGGGCAGGATCGTAATCCTGCCAGAGTTGAGTCGGAGTCAGTATAAAGTTTTTCATAGCTAATATTATACAGTCGCGCAAAAGAAAAAGCAACCCTTGGCGCGTTTTTATTCGCGCCGCGTTATTATCCGACCGGACTTTGCATATATTGTACGGAATTTGCATCGACGGAGGGTGAAAAGTGGACGATTTCGACGACGACGCTATATGCGACGACGCGGCGATAGCCGATATGAACAGAGAATACGCTTGCAGAAGATCGAGGGAAAACGCGCTTGATCCGGACGCGGGCAGGGGGGCTCTGCCCGAGGGGGTCTGCGCGGTGTGCAGAGAGTGCGCCGCAACGCTTACTTTCTGTCTGGATTACTGTTCCGACGACAGGGAGAGGGAGATACTCGTAGCGGCGGCGGACACGCTTGCGGCGGCGGGAGGTCAGCCGTCGGCGCCTCCGGCGGACAGATTTTCCAGATCGCCTCAGACGCAGGTCAAAACGTGCGCCGCGAGGATATGCCGCGCCGCCCGTTCGGTATGTTCGGAACGCACGCCGCAGGCTCTTTATTGGAGCGTAAGGCTGTTGTGTACGTCGACGGAACTGATGTCGATGTTTTTGTAAATTTACGTGTCCGTGTAGGTATTATCGCTATATTGCCATTCGGGCAGGCGCTGCCGCGCTGCGAAAAACGGCGGCAGCGCCGCCGTTTTTCCGCGATCAGGCGTGCTCTCTTTTTACGTTGCCCTTTTCTATCGCGTTGATCCTCTTGGGACTGAACTTGTTGTATATCAGATATACGACGGTCCATATACCGGCGAGTCCGACGATAGCGTAAAGTATCCTCGCGCCGACGTACGCTTCGCTGGTGAATATCCAGTTGATGAAATTGAAGTCGAAAATTCCGACGCTCAACCAGTTAAGCGCACCGACGATCAAAAGGATCAATGCAAGTATCGTGATCATTGCGCCACCTCCTTATCTTTATACCATTAGTTTGTTTTGACCGTCGCAAAATATGCGCGCGCCGTCGGGCGCCGTGTTGCCGTGATTCGCCGAACGCAACGCGGGAGGTTTTCCTTTTCTTTGTGATAGAATACTCCGTTAAAGCCTCCGTAACGCCCGAAGGACGGCTTTTATATACTGAAAAGAGAGACAAAGGAGAGAAGATGGATATACTCACGGCATTCGCGCTGACGCTCGTTGCGGGGCTCAGCACCGGTATAGGCGGTTTTGCGGCGTTTTTCACGAGAAGTACGAACAACAAATTCCTTTCGGTCAGCCTCGGCTTTTCGGCGGGAGTCATGATATACGTTTCGATGACGGAGATATTGGGCGAGGCGGGGAACAGGCTCGGCGGCGCTCTCGGCTCCGCAGAGGGGGCGTGGATAACTGCGGCGGCGTTTTTCGGAGGGATGCTTTTCATCGCCGTGATAGACAGGCTGATCCCTCAACGCGAAAATCCGCACGAACTCGTTTCGCTGTCGGACAAGGACGAGGGGGAGGAGATCGTCAAAACGCGGCGCCTGATGCGCACCGGCGTTCTTTCCGCCGTGGCGATAGCGATACACAATTTTCCCGAAGGGCTCGCTACGTTCGTGTCCGCGTTGCAGGAACCCGAAATAGCCGTGCCCGTGGTAGCGGCGATAGCCATACACAACATTCCCGAAGGTATTGCGGTCGCCGTGCCGATATATAGGGGAACGGGTTCGCGCAAAAAAGCGTTCTTTTATTCGCTTCTGTCGGGGCTTGCCGAGCCTCTCGGTGCGCTTATCGGCTGGCTCATACTGATGCCGGTCATGAACGACGCCGTGTTCGGCGCGATATATGCGGCGGTCGCGGGCATAATGGTCTTCGTCGCGCTCGACGAACTTCTGCCCGCCGCCCGGGAGTACGGCAAACATCATCTGTCCATATACGGACTGATAGCGGGTATGGCGGTGATGGCGGTATCTCTGATCTTGCTCTGACGAGGCGCAAGCAGGGCGGCGTGCGGTACGCTTCGTGAATTTTGCGACCGCCCCGCATATGCGGGATCGCGTTCGCACGGTCCGTGTTTGCGGACAGCCGCCTTGATAAGTGCAAAAAGCGGGCGCGCCGTGTGCGCGCCCGCCGTCTTGCCATGCAGGTCTTACCGTCATCGTTCGCGGTGGCTCACGCTCACTCCGTCAAAGAGAGTATCCCCGTCGTTTATCGTCAGATTGGCGAGGGCTCCGTTCCTTTCGGTATAGACTGCGTTCCCGCTTGCGGTGGGACCGACGTATTCTCCGAAGTAGAGCTGCACGTTGCGGTTATTGCCGTTCTGTTGATACCAGACCGCCGCCGTCATCGTATATCTGTGTCCGATCACGTAGTCGATCGTTACGATCTCGTTTTCGAAATCAGTCTGATCCGCGTTCAGATCGAGTCTGTAACTCTCGGTCGCGAATCCGAACTCGGGAGCCGACCCGTATATATAGTCGCGGTCGGTCACGTTGAAATTGATATAAACCGTGGACAGGTCTACGTCGTCGGGCAGGTAATTGCCTCTTATAAGATCGTCGAGGTCGAATCTGAGATCGAACGAGAACTGCGCCGTATCGAGCGTCCCGGGGACGATGGTACCGTATTCGGTAACGGTAACGTACTTTGCGATAGTACGGTCGTTGTCGGTATCGTTAAATACGAGAGTCGCGGAACCGGCGGATACTTTCGACAGGTCGACCGTGAACGCCGCGCTCGTGTATTGTCCGTTATTGAGACCGCTTGTCGACCGCACTCCCGATATCGCGTCGGCGGGGATCACGGCTTCGTTGGTCGAATATACTTCTGCGTATTCCAGGTTGCCGTCACTATTGATCGAAGCGTTGATACGGTCGTTGCCGAAATGTATTTCGTAGGTCTGGCTGCCGTATTCGTAAGGGGCGATCTGCGCGGGCGCGGAGATCCACGTCATGCCGTCGTCCTCGTCTACGCTTACCCCCGAATCTTCGACGGTTATCTCTACCGTTACGTCTTCGTCGGGCATGGCGAAAGAATAAGTACCGTCTGTATTGGCGGTGCACGCCTTATCGTTGTACTCGACCGAAGCTATGTCCAGCCATGCGGGGGCGTCCACGGTCACGGTCACGTTTACTCCGGCGGTCGCCGTGGTAGCGCTGGCCCTTGCGTCGACCCCGTCGGGAGCTTCGACCGTCACCGAATGCGGCGTCGGGTCGGTACCTTCTCCGCCGGACGGATCGGGCTCTCCGTCGTCGCAGGCGGCGAAAGATACGGACATCGCCAGCACAGTCAGCAGGCACAATGCCAATTTCGTGAATTTTTTCATGTTTCCTATTATCCTCCTTGGAGCGGCAGTACCGCTCCGTGACAATATTATATCATGTCTGCAAGAGGATTACAATACTGTCACGTGCGCTGCGACCGCGTGCGAACGGAGCAAAACCGCCGTGCGGCGTACAGACGGCAGGTCGAGGTTTGAACGTCGCTTATGAAAAGCGACCGCTCTGCGGGCGTTCATATAACCTATATGGAATAAAAATAAACAATATATTGACATCGCCCGATATCTGTGATATCTTAAAAACGTAACAGGGATAAATTCCGATAATCGCAAGGCGGCGACTCTTTTTCGATCCGAGTCGCGTCGACGCGATAAGGGGGCTCACGGTCACGACATGAAAACATTGAGATTTATAGGATCCTATATATCCGAAACGATACGGAGAAATCCCGTTACCGTTCTGCTTATAGTCATATGTACGGTAGTGGGCGGTTATTTGTCCTCCGTGGTTTACGGATTGATGAAGATGGAAGTCGGCAGCGTCGCAAGGATGTTCGTGCCCACATATACCGTTTCGTACGACGGCGAAAAGACCGAGGTTTCGGAGTTCTTGCGGTTTGCGGACATTCTGGCTGAGTACGATCCTTATGCGGAGCGCGGTTACGACGCCGCTTCGTCCGAATTGCAATACATAGAGATGTCGGTATGTTTCAACGACGGGACCGTGGACGAGGCGTTCGGCGGCAGGGTAATATTCGTGCTTTATCCCGGAGATATAATGGACCGCGAACGGATAGACAGAGCCGATACCGTAACGGTACCGGCGCACATAGCGGAGGCTTACGGGATATCCGAGGGCGACGTCGTTTCCTTTTACGGGGCGAGGCTGACGGTCTCTTCCGTGGAGGAAGATATCCTTTATCCCGCCGTATCGTATAAGACGGCCACGGAGGCGATGACGAGCGGACGGACCGAGTTTTCTTTCGTACCGAACAGAAAGCTGTCGGAAGCGGATAAAGAGGCTTTCGGAGCCCTCGGGTTGTCCGAACAGTCTCAGACTTACAGGATGCCGTTTTTGTTCATACTTTGCGTGCTCTTGTGCGCGCTGAACACCTTGATGAGCACGCGTTATATCTCCAAACGCGCCCGAAAAAAATATTCGGTGGCGAAAATGCTCGGAGCGGGCAACGGCACTATAGCCGCGGCTATGCTGATCGAACAGGCGTTGTACGCGCTCGTCGGTACGTTTATAGGAGTCAGGATCGCGGCGGCGGTCGTGAAGAGCGCCGGATATTTCGGTTTCGAGAGAGCTTTCGCTTTGACCGCGGGCGATATTTTCTGCATTGCGGCGGCAAATCTGCTTTTGATAATCGCCACCGGAGCGTACAGCGTTATCAAAAGGGCGAGGGCTGTGCCCTGCGCGGAAGTATAGGGGGCGGGATGAATTATTTCAGATATCTTCTCGGCAAGTTTTCAAGACACAAAGCGGTGAACTTTTTTATTTTCGCGGAGATATTCGTGTCTTTGTTCCTCGGGGCTATCGGTATCGACTGGCTCATAGGCGCGCAGGGCAAAGAAGAGGTCTATTCTCCCGAACTGTACGACGTTTCGATGTCGTCGTACCACGGCGACGCCGTTCCCGAGGATTTTTACGGAGAACTTTCCGGCAGGCACGGTTTCGTATATACCGCTTACGGAAAACGCGACGGAGGATCGGACTCGGAGCTGTTCGTCGCGCTTGGCAGGACGGCGGCGGAATATTCGTGGCTGGATATTTCCGAAGGCAGATGGTTCGATACTTCGGCGGAGCGGGGAAACGAGATCCTGCAGGCGGTCGCCGACGACGTATATTGCCGAGTCAACGGCTGCGCTCTCGGCGACGTGCTGACGTTCGAAGTATTGAAAAACGACGGAAGTTATGACTCTCTCAGCGTCGAGATCGTTGGGGTCAACGCATATTCTTCGTCGAATATGTCCGTATATACGGCTCCGCAGGGGCTCGTCAACACGGACAGAAACAGCATATTCGGATATCTTTACGTGATGACTGACGACGGCGACGCGAGGTATTGTCTGACGGAAGAAACGATGCGGGAACACGGCGTGTTTTCGTCGAATTCGTGGGGTGCGGTATCGTATCGCATACAGGCGGGCGACAGGACGGTGTTTTCGGGAGACGGGTTCACTTTCATAGACTCTTTGGGAGAGTTGTATGAAGACCAGGCCCGGAGCGCAAGGGACAGAAGCAACGCAATGCTCGTACTGAGCGTAGCGATAATATTGCTTTCCGTGTCTACGATACTGGCTTCTCACGTGATAATGCTTAACGCGCAGAAAAGAGAAAACGCGGCGGCATACGTCTGCGGACTTGACCGAAGAAGGGCGGTGGCGGCCGAGACCGTCAAAAACGCATTGCTTTTTGCGGTCCCGTTTTTGATATGTCTTGCCGTCGTGGGAGCGGGATCCGGCAGAGGAGGAAGTCTGCAGATAGAAGGCATGACGGGGTTCTGGATCACGGCGGGGATATTGTTTTCGGTATACGCCGCGACTTGTGCGGTAAGTCAGATAATTCTTGCCAAAACGCGCCCGACGGACGGGTTTAAGGAGGATACGGTATGAGCTATATAGAAATGCGCGGGATAGTGAAAATATACAACAAGGGCAAAGACAACGAGGTCGCCGCTTTGCGCGGAGCGGATCTTATCGTCGAAAAAGGCGAAAGCGTAGCGGTAATGGGCGTGTCCGGCAGCGGAAAATCCACTTTGCTCAATATCATAGGGACTTTGGACGACGCTACCGAGGGCAGCTATTTTCTCGACGGAGAGGATATCTCGAAGCTGTCCGCGCTGAAAAAGGCGAGATTGCGGAACGAGAAGATCGGTTTCGCGTTGCAGGATTTCGGATTGCTCGAGGGCGAGACGGCGATGTACAACATAAAAATGCCGCTCTATTTCGGAAAAAGCACCGCAAAAGAGTTGAAGACAAAACCTCGCGAAACGGCGGAAAAACTCGGGATAGATCAGTTGCTCAAAAGAAAGGTGTCGAGTCTGTCGGGCGGACAGAAACAGCGCGTTGCGATAGCGCGCGCGTTGGTCAACGATCCTCAGCTGATATTGGCGGACGAACCCACGAGCGCGCTGGACAGAAAGACTGCCGACGAGATAGTCGGGATATTCGTAAGGTTGCAGAAAGAGTTCGGCAAAACGGTCGTCATGGTCACGCACGACAAAGCGGTCGCGGAACGATTCGATCGCATAGTCCGCATAGAAGACGGCAGGATATATGGTTGACGCGGCGATTTCCGCGGCGACTCGGATATCGCTCATGCCGAGCAGATAGTCCGCGGACACGTTGCAGAACGCGCACAGGCGGCAGATGTCGCGGATAGACGGCTCTGTGCGTCCCTGTTCCCGGCTTGCATAGCAGTTTGCCGACAGTCCCAACGCGGTGTAGACGTCTTTTTGCGTATATCCTTGTTCTTTTCTTACGGTTTTCGGACGTTCTTTGGATTTCATGTTCAAATTGTATTATTTACTGCCCAAAACGGGCTGACACTATCCAAAGCGGGTAGTAAAATACGATCGTGCAGAGCGCGGGCGACGAGCCGGATCGATCGGTAAAAGCCGTCGGGATCGATTGCCGCCGGGGTGCGATGCCGTCTGAGCGTACGCCGTCATTGTGTTGACAAGGCATAGGCGGTTATATATAATTGAGACATGGACACATTGTTCGATTTCAACGCAAAGGCATCGCAGCCGCTGGCGGAGAGGATGCGCCCGAAAACTCTCGACGATTTCGTGGGACAGGAGCGCATAGTCGGCAAGGGCAGCATATTGCGCAGAGCGATACTCGCGGACAGATTGGGCAGCTGCATTTTTTACGGACCCCCCGGATGCGGCAAGACCACGCTCGCCAACATAATCGCCGAGACCACCGGAGCGAATTTCGCAAGGCTCAACGCCGTATCCAGCGGAGTGGCGGACGCGAAAAAGGTCATCGAAGACGCGAAGCGGGCGCAGGAGCTTTACGGTACGCGCACGTATCTGTTGTTGGACGAATGCCATCGTTGGAACAAGGCGCAGTCGGACAGCGTGCTTGCGGCGATAGAAAAGGGATATATCGTTTTCATCGGTTCGACGACCGAAAATCCTTACATAAACATGACAAGGGCGATAGTGTCGCGCTGTCGGGTGTTCGAGTTCGCGAGGCTGTCCGCGGAGGACGTAAGACGCGCTCTCGAAAGAGCGATAGCGGATAAGGACAACGGACTGGGCAACTACGATCTGTCCGTGGATAAAGCCGCCGTCGATCACATAATATGGGCGGCGGACGGAGATCTGCGCAATGCGCTCAACGCATTGGAATTGGCTGTGCTCACGACTCCGCCGTCGGCGGACGGTTCTATAAAAATAGACCTCGATACGGCTCAGCAGTCGATACAGAAAAAAGCGATGAGCATAGACGAGAGCATGTATTACGATATGCTGTCGGCGTTTTGTAAATCGCTGCGGGGCAGCGACAGCGACGCGGCGCTTTATTGGGCGGAGCGGCTCATACAGGCGGGGTGCGATCCTCTTCTGATAGCGAGGCGCACTCTGGTGCACAGCGCCGAGGACGTGGGCATGGCGGATCCCCGCGCGCTTACCGTGGCGGCGGCGGGACTGACGGCGCTCGAAAAACTCGGTATGCCCGAGGGAAAGATACCTCTCTACGAGGCGATAATCTACGTGTGCGAAGCGAGCAAGTCGCCGAGCGTGATCAACGCGTTGAGCAGGGCGGAAGAGCTCGTGGCGCGGAGCAAAGACGACACCGTGCCGTTCGATCTGCGCGACACGCATTACTCGGGCGCGCCCGACACGCATTACAGGTATCCGCACGATTACGGCGGTTGGGTCGATCAGACGTATCTGCCCGAATCGCTGAAAGACGAACGACTTTACGTTCCCTCGTCCAACGGTGAGGAAAAGACGCTCGTAAGAGCGAAAGAAATAAAGAAAAACAAGGGCTGAGTCCCCGCCGAAAGGCGCAATGCGGCGTAGCCGCGATCGGAGGAACATGTTAAGGATAGAAAATTTGGAAAAGCGTTACCGCAACAGCGACAAATTGGCGGTGGACGGAGTTTCGCTGCACGTCGGCGAAGGGGAGATATTCGGTTTTCTCGGCCCCAACGGCGCGGGAAAATCCACGACCATAAAATGCGTGTGCGGTATCCTGCCGTTCGAAAAGGGCAGGATCGAGATATGCGGCAAGGATCTTGCGCGCGATCCTATCGGAGCGAAGATGCAGATGGGGTACGTGTCCGACAACCATGCCGTATACGACAAGCTGACCGCGCGCGAGTACGTCAATTTCATGGCGGACGTCTACGGCGTAGGCGCCGCGGACCGCAAGGCGAGGTCGGAGAAACTGGTCGAACTTTTCGGTCTCGGCGACGCGTACGACAGCGAGATAAAGACCTATTCTCACGGTATGAAACAGAAGATATGCGTGATAGGCGCGCTCGTTCACAATCCCAAGCTGTGGATACTCGACGAGCCTATGACGGGACTCGATCCCAAATCGTCGTTCGAGCTGAAAGAGTTGATGCGCGAGCACTGCAAAGAGGGCAACAGCGTTTTCTTCTCCTCGCACGTGCTCGAAGTCGTGGAAAAAGTGTGCGATCACGTGGCGATCATAAACGGCGGCAGGATGATCGCCGATTTCGGTATAGACGAACTTGACGACATCAAGCGCAACAGCTCTCTGGAAGACGTATTCCTTACTTTGACAGACGGCTCGGCGAGCGCGCAGAACGACGGCGCGACGGAGGCAAGATGAAAAGATTCGCCGCGCTGCTCAGACTCAATCTCAAATACTATGTGATACCGAGTTTCGACAGCAAAAAGTCGAAAAGGAGATACATCGCGCTGATCGCGCTGATGTGTGTGGCATTTCTGGCTCCGCTGATCATGATCTGCCTTACTCTGTGGTATGCGGCTCAGACGATGCTCGCGGTCGGAGCGGGCGACACAATGCTCGCGGCGGTGTTCACCATGTCGCAGCTTCTTGTGCTGTTTTTCTCCGTTTTTACGTACATGTCTTCGATTTTCTTTGCAAAAGACAACGAGATCATGCTCAACCTGCCGCTGCGCAACGCGGAGATATTCTCGGCAAAACTGCTGTGTACGTATATCAACGAGCTGACGATAAGCGCGGTCACCGTGATACCCGTGACCGTCATCACCGCGATATCCGGCATTCAGGCGGGATTCGGCGCGTATTTCGGCGCGGGCTATTGGATACTGATCCCGTTTGCGGTCATACTGATGCCCGTCATGCCGCTGCTGCTTCTTTCGATAATATCGTTCCCTATCGCTATGATAGTTCAGAAAATGTCCAAAAGACCCGTGATATCCGCGATAGTGCAGGCGGTGCTGCTTATAGCGTTCATAGCGGTAGCCTATTTATTCAGCTACGGCAGTTCCTACGGTATGGAAGGAGCGGTGGACGGCAGCGTGAATACGGGCGTGTTTGAAGGGCTGGGCGGGATATCCGTTTATACCGCGCTGCTCGCAAAGGCGATGCTCGGACAGTCCGCCGCTGGAAATTTCTTCGCGTTTTTGGGCATAACCGTCGCAATGGCGGCAGCGGCGCTCGGACTTTCGGTCCTGCTTTACCGCAAAGCCGTGTATATGAGCGTGGACGGCGGCTCGGGGACGGGGCGCAGGACTTCCGCGGCAAAGGACGGAGAAGTTCGCGGCGTAAAGCGCGCTCTTGTACAGACTCAGGCGAGAACGCTGCTTCGCGATTCGGGCGTTCTGGTCAACCTGATAATGACGTTGGTCCTGCCTGTGGTCATGGTCATACTTATGACGTTGGTCATGCCGTCGGGAGAGGAACTGGTCGAGAGCGATCCGGGCGCAAGTGCCGATATGCTGAGATATTTCGATTATTTCGCACTCGGGATGGCGGTCATGATAATGATGTTTTCTTCCCCCGTCGGCAATGTGGGCGCTTCGTATGCGTTCTCGCTCGATAAAGACAACATACAGATACTCAAGACAATGCCTTTGTCGGGCAAAGACATTTTCAAGTCCAAATTGATCGTCAGCGATATCGTTTCGCTTGCGTCGGTGGTACTGGTGGCGGCGGCGCTGCCTTTCGTAACCGATCTGAACTGGTACGCTTATATCCTGTGTCCGGTATTTATCGCCGTCTATCTCGTGTCCTGCAACGCGTTCACGATGTCGCGCGATCTCAAAAACCCCAAGTTCAACTGGGTGACTATCAAGGAATTGACCAAGGCAAGCACCAGCGCCACGCAGATGATAATGATGGCGGTGTGCCTGGCGTTCGGACTGGTGGCGACTTTGCCCATGTTCGTACTCGCTTTTGCGGGTGCGGCGCTTCCCGACTACGCGGTAGAGGCGATAATCTGGGGAGCCATGGGGCTGAGCTGCGTCGCGTCCTACTTTATTCTGCGGCTGCCTTCTTTCGGAAACGCGGAAAGGGATTTCGCCTTGATAGAGGCATGACGGATAATATATCGCGCGCCTCGGAACGTTGCGTTCCGAGGCGCGTTTTTTATTCGCTTTTATCCGCAAGCGCGCGTTTTTGAATGCGTCTTCCCGTCGGAAAAGGTCAGGATCGGGCGACGGTCGCTGCGAATATCGCTCTTACCGTCACCGTATAGGTCACGTTGCCGGACGGGTCGGACATCGGATAAGAGGACAGCTCTTCTATCCTCAGAGGTTCTGGGTCCGCTCCCAGTACGGCGGCTTTGTCCTTTGCGATCTCCAACGCCGCGGTCAGTGCGCCGTAGTCCGACGACGATCCCGAAAGAGTATAATTCACGCCTCCGACGTAAGTCGCTCCCGCGGAGGAAACGTCTTCGACTGCCTGGGCGGCGTAATCGGGATCGGAACATTCGAAGGTAAGATATCTTGCCGCGGTATAGCCGTTTTCGGTGCGATACACGCTGCTTCCCGTCGTATAGAGCGCGCCGTGCGTTCCCAATGTCCCGAAGATCGCCGCATACTTGTTGTCATTGGCTGTCACCGCCTCGTCGGAAGTTGAAGCCTCGCTTTCGACGGTGAAATAAAGCGTGAATCCGTCGGCGGGGAGAGTTACGGAAGCAGTGCCCGTAACGGCGACTTCGCCGAGCGGGATATCCGCGCTGTCCGACGGAGCGGTACGCGCCGGGATATCGCGTCGTTTTTGCGGATCGCCTCCGCGTCCTTCTTCCGACGTGTCGGAACAGGAACAGGCGAGGATAGCCGTCATACAGATCAACGCCGCCGCGACGGCGAGGACAACGGATCGTTTGAACTTTTTTTTCATACTGTTCACCTCGGAAATACGGGGGCGGCTCGCCGCCGCGCCCGCATGATACTGTCGGTATGTGCAAAACGGCGTTTCTTATGCCTCGTTGCGCGCAAACGGACAAAAACGCGATTACCGTTGACGATTGCCGAGGAAAATGTTAAGATAAATCAGGTAATAAACTACCGCGAGGAGATGACGATGCTTACCATCAAGGACGGAAAATTTTTCAGGGACGGGAAAGAACACAAGATATGGTCGGGTGCGATACACTACTTCCGCACTTTGCCCGAATACTGGCGCGACAGGCTCGAAAAGCTCAAAGCCGCGGGGTTCAATACGGTGGAGACCTATACGTGCTGGAATCTGCACGAACCTCGCAAGGGAGAGTTTGATTTTTCGGGGATGCTCGACATCGAACGCTTCGTCGATACCGCCGCGCAGCTCGGACTGGACGTGATACTGCGCCCGGGACCGTATATCTGTGCGGAATGGGATCTCGGCGGACTGCCGGCATGGCTGTTCAAAGACGGAACGGTGCGTATACGCTGCAACGATCCCGTTTATCTGGGACACGTACGCGATTATTTCAAAGAGCTTTTTTCGAGATTGGGCGGCCGTCTGGCGAGCCGAGAAGGCGGCAACATCGTCGCCGTGCAGATCGAGAACGAGTACGGCAGTTATTCCAACGACAAAAACTATCTGCGCGCCATAGGAGATATTCTGGACGAGTGCGGGGTAGACGTGCTGAGATTTACGTCCGACGGACCGACCGGATGGATGCTCTCGGGCGGAACTCTGCCGGGCGTCTACAAGACTCTGAATTTCGGTTCGGGCGCGGCGCACGCGTTCGCTTCTCTCGACAGGTTCGGAGAAAAAGCTCCGAAAATGTGCATGGAATTCTGGTGCGGATGGTTCGATCATTGGGGCAGCGTACATCATAAGCAGAACAGGAAGTTCGTCAAAGAGATCAGGACGATGCTCGACAACGACGTCAATTTCAACATATATATGTTCCACGGAGGGACTAATTTCGGCTTTACCGCAGGCGCAAATTACGGCAAGAATTATCAGCCGACGGTCACGAGTTACGACTACGGCGCGCTTCTTACCGAGTGGGGCGATTATACGCCCAACTATCACGCCGTCCGCGATATGCTGTTTGCCGCAAAGGGGGAGACCGCGCCGCCTCTGCCGCCGCGCCCGAAACTCGTTTCGGCGGGAAAGGTATCGCTTACCGATAAGGCGAGCCTTTGGGACAACCTCGACGTGCTTGGTACCGTACACGAAAGCCCTCTGCCGGAGCCTATGGAGTATTACGGACAGAATTCGGGATTGATCCTGTATTCTGTCGACGTCGAAGGCGTGTACGAGCGTTCGTTCATGACCATAGACGATCTGCGCGACAGGGGATATCTGTTCCTTGACGGACAGCTGCATAAGGTATTCGATTACCGCAAAAAGGATATGGTCGCGAGATTGTACGGCAAGCCCGCCGCGATAATACCGCCGTTCGAAGGCAAGAAGAATTTCTCTCTGCTTGTGGAGGCGATGGGTCACGTGAATTACGGCGCGCATCTCAAAGACCGCAAGGGCATATCCGGCATGAGGCTCATAAACCAGAATCTCACCGGATTCAGAGTCACCACGCTGCCGCTCGACGATATATCGGGCGTGAAGTACGGCGGCGGCGACAAATATCCGCTTTTCTTCCGCGGCAGGTTCAAGGCGGACAAAGGCGAATGCTTCGTGCATATGGACGGCTTTACGAAAGGCGTCGTATGGGTCAACGGCTTCAATCTGGGCAGGTACTGGAACATAGGTCCGCAAAAGGCGCTTTATCTCCCGGGCAGTCTGCTCAAAGACGAAAACGAGATAGTCGTTCTCGAATTGGAAAAGGCGGCGGCTCCGTACGTGGAGATATCGGATAAGCCGCACCTTGGCAGATAAAGTCGGAAGAAGGGCAGAAGAAACTTTTCGGCGGACGGGGATCATTCCGTCCGCCGTCGCATAATATCGGTTATCCGATACGCCTTGCGATACGGCTTTGCGGTTTGTTCGTTCGGCGGCTTTTCGAGGGCGGCGTCGTCCCGTTCACGACCGCAGAAGAATATTTATGCAAAACGTCCGCATATTTTGCCGTTGCCATTGAATACGTCGCCGCGGTTTGCTATAATGTAAGAAAAAGAGGCGAAGATATGAAGTACGTAATTTCCGATTGCAACGTCGTAGACGTGGAAAACGACGGCAGGATACTGCCGCACAAGGATATCCTCGTCGACGGCAGCGTCATCGCAAAGATATCCGAACACGGCAAAGAAATATTCGAAGGGGCTCGCAGGATCGACGCGACAGGCTGTTATGCGGTCCCCGGGCTTATCGATCTTCACGTCCATCTGTTCGGTACGGGCATGCCCAGCAAAGTGCTGGGCGCGGGAAAGTCGCAACAGCGTTTGATACGTTTTATCCACACGGAGCTCGGAAAAAAGATTTTGGGCGCGCTTGTGTCGTCCGCCGCGAAGAACCAGCTTTATTCAGGAGTGACCACGCTGCGCGCGGTCGGCGATTTCTGCGGATCGGATATAGAGTTGAAGCGCAGGACGGACGCAGGCAAGGGCGCCGCGGCGGGGCTGAGGATGTTCGTTTCCGGCATGGCGATAACCGCGCCGGGAGGTCACGGAGCGGGTACGTTCGCCAATACGGCGCAGACGACGGAGGATTTGGAAAGGCTTGTCGATGAACAGGTCGCGGCGGGAGCCGACTTCATCAAGATATGCGTCACAGGCGGCGTGATGGACGCCAAAAAGCGCGGCGAACCCGGCGAGGTCAAGATGACCGAGGAGCAGGTCAGGACGGTCTGCGACAGAGCGCACGGATCGGGAAAAAAGGTGGCGGCGCACGTCCAGAGCGAGAGGGGCGCGGAGATAGCCGCGCTTTGCGGGGTGGATTCGATCGAACACGGCGCAAGGCTTGGCGAAAACAGTCTCGGCGCTCTGCGCGACAGAGGCGGAGCCGTTGTCGTCACGTATTCGCCCGCGCTGCCTTTTGCCAAGCTTCCGCCCGAGATGACCAGAATGGGCGAACTGTGCAAGATCAATTCCGAAGCGGTCATGGACGGCATGACCGTCGGTGCGAAACAGGCCATTGCGGCGGGCATAGACGTGGGCATGGGCACGGATTCTTCGTGTCCTTACTGCACGCAGTACGATATGTGGCGGGAGGTCGTATATTTTTCGCGCTTCGTTGGCGTATCGTCCGCTCAGGCGCTGCGCGTCGCAACGCTCGGGAACGCTCGGATACTCGGTATCGAAGGCATAACGGGTTCCGTCGCAGAGGGCAAAAGCGCGGATATCCTGGTGCTGAAACGCGATCCGATAGCGGATCTGTCGGCGTTGTCCGAGATAGCGTTCATGTTTGCGCAGGGCAGATTTATAGACGCGCCCAAGCCCAAAAAGATGAAAAAGATCGACGCCGTGCTCGATACGCTCATGTCGTCGGTCGGGGAGTAAATATGGAAGATTACGCGATAGACAGATGCGAGACCGTCGTTGTGAACGGCGATCGTCAAAACATACGTATCAGGGCGCGCAGAGAGGGATCGCCCGTCATACTGTTTATTCACGGAGGACCGGGTGTGTGCGACCGACATCTCGTTCTCGCCAACCAGTCGGGACTTGCCGACAAATATACGATGGTCTGTTGGGATCAGCGCGGCTCGGGCAAGAGTTATACTCCCGATATAAAAAGACAGAGTCTTTCCGTCGCGACTTACGTCGACGACGCCGAGGCGCTGATCGATCTGCTTCGCGTTCGGTTCGAAACCGAGAAAGCGGTGATCGCAGGGCATAGCTGGGGTACTGTCATAGGCACCGCGCTCGCGGCGCGCTGTCCCGAAAAGATATCCGCTTATATCGCGCAGGGAATGTTCATAGACGGAAGCGAAAACGAACTTCTGTCTTACGAATTCTGTCTTCGCGAAGCGGAGCGTATCGGTGATAAAAAAGCGGTCGCGCGGCTTGCCGGCATCCGCCCCGAAAACGGCAGATATCCTTCCGACAAAGCCATGATGATCCAACGCGATTATCTTTCCAAATTCGGCGGCGGCACTTACGAAAAGCGCGAAGGGATGATAAAGTCCCTTTTGCTGCCGCTGCTCAGAACGCCCGAATACAAGCTGTCCGATATTCCCAAATATGCGCAGGGCGGACTGTATCTTTCCAAGGCGCTCTGGAACGACGTCGTCGCGGTCAGTTACAAGGACGTATGCGAGCTGTCCGTCCCCGTCATCGTCACCCAGGGCAGACACGACTACAACACGCCGTCCGAGATCGCCGAGGCGTGGTTCGATCGTCTGCACGCTCCGTTCAAAAAATGGATATGGTTCGAGCGGTCCGCTCACTCCCCCATATTCGAAGAACCCGAAAAGTGGGGCGCGGAAGTGGAACTCGCGTTGAGCGAAGCGCTCGGGGATAATTAGCTTTGAACAGAATTCGCAATGTGATCGGCTATGACTTTAAAGAGCAGGGCTCATTGCCGTGATACGGCGAGATATTCGGAATATAAATATTATTGCTTCACGGATCGGAAGGAGCATCCGATGCGATCAGGTAAAAGCATGCTTGCGCTTTTTTGCTGTTTTTGTTATAATATAAATAATTATGGTCGTGAATCGATCACGGCGCTGTAAAATGCCGTCAGAGGAGCAAAATGGCAAATTCGTCAAAGGAACAGGAAAGGGAAGAACTTCACAAAGCGATATGGAACATAGCAAACGATCTTCGCGGTAGCGTAGACGGCTGGGATTTCAAACAATATGTTCGTAAATGTGCGCAGAAGAGCAAAGATAATGTAAAATAATCAAGTAATTGACGTGGAAAACAAAATGATAACTCAAATAAAAGACAATAGGTATATTTGCATTGTACTTATATAATGGTGAAAATATGAATCAAGAATTAAAAAATAAAATTAATGATGCTATAAAAGAGACATTCGTAGGCAACTATATCTTTACAGAAGAAGAGCAGACAGAAATGTTAGAGGAACTCAGCCGGTCGTTTAGAGATATATGTAATTCTTGGGGAACCTCTTTGAATCCTTCTCAATACGAATTAGCATTTGTAACCATAGTAAATTTGACAAAAAAATGGGACTCACATGTAGATACTTGGTTGGAGTTTCTTTATAAAAAATTATTAGGCAGACAGTCTTTGGAAAATGAACCGACAGGAAAGGCTTACAGATTAATCCAAGAGATATATGAAAGTTTAACGAAAAGAAATAAGATTTTCTATTTTGATTCTTTTACAAAAAAATATTACGCGTCCATCACAAGTCATGCTATGGCTCCGAAGTCCTCATTCTTTTCTTTGTTTGATTTGTGCTGGAAAATATATTGTGATGATCTTAATCAAGAATATATGGAAAATGATTCTGCTTTTGATTTGATTGCACAAAGTTTAAAAAATAAATTGGCTGGGGAAATAAAAGAGGAAGACGATTTGAAAATCGGGAGTGATGCATATGCATTAAAAGCGAGTATCAAAGGGTTGATTATTGACCGCCCCAAAATATTTATTTCCTTGTTAGAAGATATTATCTGTTCGATTAATTTTCTTTTTAACAGTGAACCGCTAAAAAAAGATTCTTATTTGCATTTGTTAATTTCGGAATGGTGGATAAAAAAGGAAAAAACGTTCGGACTGGGAAAACCCATTAGGACATTTAACCGTGGGAAAATTGTAACAGATTATTCTCAAATCAGAGCAAAGTACATTATTCACGATGGTAAGGTTAAATTATATATTCCTTCCTTTCGATTGATTTCCGATCTAGATGTCGAGCCGTATATAGAAATTAAGGAAAATGAGAAAATTATATTGAGCCAAAAAATGGAAACTGTCGGATCGGGCATATTAATGGGAACCAAGGATTTCGAGGTCGCTTTAGACGATTTGCCTATATCAAATTCGATCAGAATAATAGCTACAATAACACATAATGCGAAGATAATATATGACTCAAAAGAAACGTTATACCGCGATTACATTCTTTTAAATGACAGAAAAGAAATTGTCGCACAGGATTGTATACCCGGAATTTACTATCTTTATATAAATAATTTTAATGATTTAATTCGCTATCCCGATGATATACAACGCAATTCATCCAAGATGTTTAGTTTGAAAGCCGTCGAAGGAGATGTTTTACAAAGTAATTACAGAACAACATTTTTTATATCGGAGAAAAACAACAGAGAAATTTATTTATATGCTCGTGAGAGAGGTGATGTATTTTTTCGCCAAAAGGGTGAAGATTATGTTATTATCGACGGAGATTTATTTGTCGATATTGTTACGCCATTAGATGCAAGGGAGTATGGTGTGCGTTATCAAGAAACTCAGTTTCGGTTGATTGATTTTGACAGTGAAGATTTAGATGGACATATCCGTTTTAATATTACAATGCTTCTTGACGTAGGCAGCCCTCAAAAAGTCACGGTCTTTAAATACAATGATAATTCGATCGTTGCATCTCATAATATTGTAAAATTCAACAACATATCTGTTAGCTTTGACAAACCTTATTATTACGATAACAATTTATCAGGTATAGTTAGATTTAAAACGGAAAAATATGACATTTCAAGGCGATTTGAAACATTTGAAAGTGAGGTTTTCGTTCCTGTCGAAGACGGTGAAGTCGTAATAACTCCTCCGACGATAAGGTGGAAAATAGATGACGGAATGTGGAAATGCATACCGACCGACGTTCCTGTTTGGTATAAAAAACACAACAACGCCTCTATCCTAAAAGTTCAGGTTCCTAAAAATATGGGTTTTACAGTCGGGTTAGGCAAGCACTGTTTGCCTACCGGAGAAAAATATTCGGAGTATAATTTGGGAAAGCTGTTATATTTTCTTAAGGAAACTGATTCGCAGGATGAATTCCCGTTGTTTATCAATACCGGTACTGAAGTACTACTTTTAGAAACTATAGTAACGAAAGAAAAGTTTATAGGTGAAGCTATAGCCGTCAACAGTGAAGAAAAAGAAATTTATTGGAATCCCGAATATTTCATAGGTGATGAAAGCTCTATTTTTGAAATTAGATTCTATCAAGAAAACAGGCTTTTGGCAAGTGTGACCTGCGATAATTCAAGAAGAAGAACTTACTCCGTTTCATTTGATGACGGATACTATGAAATAGAAGTAGTATATTTACCGAAACGATTGGTAAAAAAAGAAATCCCTTGTCTGCGCAAAAAATGTGTTTTTGGTAATGAAAAAGTCTTTCGTTTTCAAAATAAAAGAATTGCTCTAAGGAAAGTTATGCTGTTTGACTGTGCGAAAGAAGAAACGATTCGTCCATTATATATCGACAAGTTGCGATATTTGGGAGAATATGAAAAGAGCGATATATATTCCGGAGAACTTTTCTTCCTTAATCACAATACGGGATTGCGTACGCCTGTCAAGTATTTGACTGATAGCAAAGGACAAGCGATACAAGTCAATCCATTGCGCATTGAACTAAGAACAAATCTTACCTGCTATATAGGATACGGATTGGCGGAAGCGGACAAAGAGTTTGACTATGATGATGAGTTTACATTGGATACTACCGGGAAAATAAGTGTATCAATGAAGACAAACGGTTGTAAGAATAGGAACATTGATTATTATATAATGGAGGTGGAAAAAGATGTTTAATCCCGTAAAAGCGTCAAAAAACATAAAAGAAGAGTTTATTAACTATGTAGAAACTTCTTTTTCATTCGCAGAGGAATCACTGCGTGAACAATTCGTTCGAGAGCTCGACAAAATTGTTGCCGCAGGTCCTTATCTTGAAGTGAACGATGTTTTTCAAAGCGGTAAGTCAATAGAACAGTTGATCGAGGAAGGTGTTTTATCTCCGTTATTTAGACGTTTAGAAGAAAAAAAAGAATTGTCTTCGAAAAACAAAAAATCTTTGCCTATTGAAAGACCGTTATATTTGCATCAGGAAAAGGCTATTCGAACGCTTGTATGCGGTAAAAATGCAGTTGTGTCCACCGGTACCGGAAGCGGAAAAACTAATTGTTTTTTAATCCCTGTTATTAACGAATTATTACGGGAACAAGAACATGGAACATTGAATGATGGGATAAGAGCACTGTTTATTTATCCTATGAATGCCCTTGCAAACGATCAAATCAAAAACATAAGAAAGCTATTAATGGAATACCCTGATATAACGTTCGGCGTATATAACGGGGCAACCGAAGAAGATGAAGAGAAGGCTTTAACAGTTTATGAGGCAATGTTTGCGCGAGAAGAAGTTGAAAAATTGCGAACAAAACTCTCGAACGAAAAATTATCTCGTGCTGAAATGAAAAAAAATCCGCCTCATATTTTATTTACAAACTATGCAATGTTGGAACACTTGTTGTTCAGACCGAATGATGACGTGTTGTTTACCAATTCTGATTTTAGATTTGTAGTTTTAGATGAGGCACATGTTTACGCCGGAGCAACAGGAATTGAGACAGCCCTTCTTTTACGTCGATTAAAAGCAAGAATAACATCTAAACAAGGAACTCAATTTATTTTAACTAGCGCTACTTTAGGTACGGATAATGATTCTGATGACGATATTATTCAATTCGCGCGCAATCTTTGTGGAGAAGAATTTACAAAAGATGTTATTATTCGAGGCACAAGAGAAAAATTTATACCGACACACAATAAAAATGAGTACCCCAAAGAGCTGATATGTGATCTCGCAAACGAAGAGAATGATGTTGCTTCAGTATTGTCCGAATACGGAGTTGCGAACGATGCTTCTAAATCAGAACCTGAACTTTTATATGATTTTATTCTGACAACCGCTTTATATCAAAGATTACGGAGTAATCAGAAAAAAGTAATGTCACTTGAACAAATACAGCAGATATTGTCTGTTGATATGGATACTACCATTGCGTTTATATCAATCTGTACGCGTGCGCAAAAAAACGGAAAAGCTCTTGTTGACGCAAGATATCACTTTTTTATCCGTAGTTTAGAAGGATGTTTTATCACCTTAAACAAAGATAAGAAAATGTTTTTAACAAGGCAAAAGTCTTATCTTGAAAACGGATCCGATTATGCTGTTTTCGAAGTTGCACTTTGTGATGAGTGCGGACGTTATGCAATTATAGGGAGAAGAGAAGACAATCAATTAAAGCAGGCGAATAAGTTCAATGATGTACTTGAATATTTCTTTCTTGCGTCAGAAGAAAACGATGATATAGAAGGAGATCCTTTACAATCCGAACAGGATGAGAGCAAGCCTAATAATGAAAGATATTATCTATGTACGCAGTGTGGGGCGATTATTCCGAAAGAAAAAATTAAAAATCCCCCTTGTGATTGCGGAATGTCAAAATATATTGAGGTAATCAAAGTCCCGAGTTCAAATATCGGCGCAAAATGCGGGAATTGTCATATCGGTACTTATAAGCGTTTTTATTTGGGAAACGATGCTGCAACTGCTGTTTTAGCCACATCTTTATACGAAGAATTGCCGGAATCGTCTTTTGAAGATGATTCCGCACAAGAAACTAAAACAAATTTTTTACTAAAAATAACAAAAGAACGTAAAAAGAAAGCAAAGAAAACCGGCAGACAATTTTTAGCTTTTTCGGATAGCAGACAAGAAGCAGCAAAGTTTGCTTGTTATTTGGGAAAGAGTTATCAGGAATTTTTAAGGCGTCGCGGAATATACCAAATCATTAAGCAACATGGCAATAGTATAATTGAGGATGTTTTTACGATTTCTGACTTCGTAGCAAAATTAACTTCATTTTTTTCTAACCGCAGAACGTTTGCCGAAAGTAACAACGATAACGGCAATTTAACCGCGGTAAGCAACGAGAATGCTTGGGTTGCTATGCTCAACGAGTTGGTGCGTTTTAATTCGGCAACTTCGATGACTCGACTTGGGATTCTTCAATTTCATTATTTGGGAAACACCGAAGAGCTTATAGACGTCATTGCCAAAGAATATAATGTAGATAGAGAATCTGTCGCTAATTTGCTGGATTTATTGGTTTTTGAAATTGTTAAAAACGGAGCTGTTTTAACAAACAGCGATACAGATATCAACGATAACGACAGAGAGTATATTTTCTATACTCCTTCTCAAAGATTCATAACTAAAATTCAAAATCCGGAGAAGAGGCAATCCACAATTTTTGAATGGTCGCCAAAACACGTAAAAGGAAAAGCAGATAAATTCGTTAAAACAAACAGATTATATTATGTGAAACGATTCTTGAAACTTGATGACATCCAAGCCGCAGAGTTTTTGGATATGTATTTTGACTATTTAGTAGAAAACGAAGAATATCCCCTGATGGATGTAAATAAAGATAAAACTTATGCGGTATCCGCGAAATTCTTCCAGGTTAAAATTTCTGGAGATAAAAGTGCCAAATGGTATCGGTGTAAAAAATGCGGACGTGTTTCACAATTCAATCTTAACGGACATTGCGTAACGCCGAGATGCGATGGAGAAGTCGTTTGTGTTAATCCCGAGGCTCTGAATAAAGAAAATCATTTTGCACAATTATATTGCAGCGATAGAATGTCTCCATTGTTTATAAAAGAACATACGGCACAGTTGAGCAAAAAAGAAAGTCTTACTTATCAAGAACAATTTATAAAAAAAGAAATCAACGCACTGTCCTGTTCTACCACATTTGAAATGGGAGTTGATGTCGGAGATTTGGAGACGGTTTTCTTAAGAAATGTGCCCCCTCTTCCTTCCAATTATGCCCAAAGAGCAGGCCGCGCAGGAAGAAGTGTCAACGCCGCTGCTTATGCTTTGACATTTGCGAAGTTAAGTTCTCACGATTTAACGTTCTTTAAAGAACCCGAGAAGATGATTAACGGTAGCATATTACCTCCCTTGTTTAAGGTTGACAACGACAAGATCGTGAAACGTCATATTTACGCCGTTGCATTAAGTATGTTTTTTGAGGGTCACGCAGAATTATATAACCACAACCAGGCTGATAAATTTATCAATGAAAAAGGCTATCTTCAATTTATTGAATGGTTAAATTCTAAACCTGAAAAACTAAAAAATATGTTGCTCCGATCGATTCCCGACATTAACAATTTACATGATCGCATGGGTATCGAAGACTTTGGTTGGTTAAACGACTTCATTGGATCTGAAGGAACATTTACCGCTTTGATCCGCGAATATGAAGGTAACCTTGTACAATTTGATAAAATTATAAAGCAGTATGATAAAGAAAAAATGCGCGATCTTGCTGCCAAATGCGAAAGAAAAAAATATTTTTATATGAAAAATAAGTTAATCGATTTTTTGGCAAGAGGGAATATTTTGCCCCGGTATGGGTTTCCTGTGGATACTGTTGAGTTGGAACAAAATACAACGGCAAAAAATATTGATAGCCTTAGACTTTCCAGAGATTTGCAAGTTGCTATTGCGGAATATGCGCCTTCGTCAGAAGTTGTTGCAGACGGAAAACTTTACACAAGCAGATACATAAAAAAGAGCAATGTCGGAACAAATAAGGAGTGGTATACAGGATATATCGGTGTCTGCCCGAATGAAGATTGTAAGGCGGTAAACTACAGCGTAACTCCAATTGCAACAGAAGGCATTAGTTGTTCTTCTTGCGGACAAATCTTGCATAAAATCGACTTTGTTGAAAGTATTGAGCCGCGTTCCGGCTTTGTTACGGAAAGGGAGACAAAAGAGGTCCCTTTATCAAAGCAGGAAAAAAATTACAAATCTGAAGATTATTACATAGGCAACAAGGGAGCTAGGACAATAGATAAATTTGAATTTAAATTCAATGGAATTAAAATTTTAGTTGAATCTACGACAAACGACTCTTTGCTTGTGAAATCTTCCAATTCTTTCTACGTTTGTCCGGTATGCGGATTTGCTTATGCCAGTGATGAAACAATCAGCGAAGACAAGGAGGCAAATAGAAAAATAAAAAACGGAGCACATGTGATAAAAACTGTTGTCAAACATGAAAGTTTATTCAGTCAAAGTCAATGTAATTGCCAAGAATTGAAGAAATATACTTTGCATCATATTTTTAATACTGATGTTGCAAAAATTAATTTTCAATGCGATACATCAGATTATGATACAATGGTATCAACAATGTACGCTATTCTTAATGCAATGGCAGATACGCTTAATATTGAAAGAAGAGATATAAAGGCGTGTCTTTCTCCGAAACTATTGGGTAATGAACTAAGTTATTCTATTATAATTTACGATTCGGTTCCCGGTGGTGCCGGTCATTCTAGGAGATTGGTTACAAGTAATGGAAAAATGTTGTATCAAATTTTCATGGCAGCATTAAAGAGAGTGGCTACTTGTAAATGTACGCCATCCTGTTATAGTTGTTTAAGAAGCTATGATAATCAAAAAATACATGATAATCTTGATAGAAAAAAAGCGGAAAAATTTTTGCAGCAATTTATGGGAGAAATTGAAGTTCTAAATGATCAAACAACGTGAAAGACAGGGAAAATCTAAGATGTGTAAAAAAGCAAGAAGTGGCAAATTTTATTTTAAACGAAACAAATGATAGAAGCTATAAAAATATGCCGCACGCTATTTATTCCACATCTGCTTGTGACGCGAGCTTCTAAGGACCGCATTTCAGGCAAATTATGGCGAAACACTTATCCAGACTGATTGATGTCAGTCAGGTTTTGGTTTGCCTTTGGCAATAACAGCCTTACACGTTTCTTTCCCACGTCAAGCGGCTTTCGCGGCATAAACCGCCGTTTGTATGCGATTGTAAAACTACATTATGGCTCTTCAACGGCTTAAAACGGCGGATAAAAAGCCTAACAAGGTAAAGAAAAAACCTAAAACTACTTTCACTTGACAGTGGTTCGTTTTAGGTTTTGATTGGTGGAGATAAGGGGAGTCGAACCCCTGACCTCTTGAATGCCATTCAAGCGCTCTACCAACTGAGCTATACCCCCACGGGCAAGGTGTATTATAGCACGGCGGGAGAGAAAAAGCAACGACTTTTGCGTATCAAATTCAAGAGAAGGCGGCGGATCGGGGAAAAGGGCGGGAAAGGTTGACAGCGAGCCCGTATTATATTACAATTGATTTACCTCGCGCTGCCGAGAGCCGCGCCGGACACAGGAGAGAGTGTGATGACGGAAGACAATCAAAGCGTACGGGATACGACAACGGGACAAGCAGACGGAGCGGCGCAGTTTACCGATGCTTCGGGAGCGGAACAGGGAATATCGGAAAAGGCGGTTTCGCATAAGCGCGGAGGCTTTTCTTCAAAGATCGGTTTCGTTCTTGCCGCGGCGGGATCGGCGGTCGGATTGGGCAATCTATGGCGTTTTCCGTATCTTGCCGCAAAGTACGGCGGGGGAATGTTTTTGCTGTGTTACGTACTGCTTGCGGTCACGTTCGGATTTTGTCTTTTAGTACTGGAGATCGCGATCGGCAGAAAAACGGGCAAGGGCGTCATAGGCGCGTTTGCGGCGCTCAATAAAAAATTCAAATGGTTCGGATTTGTCTGTCTTATCGTCCCGATCATAATAATTCCGTATTACAGCGTTATCGGAGGTTGGGTCGTTCGGTATATCGTCGCATTCCTCGAAGGGAACGGTCAGTTGATCGGCGAGGCGGCTAACGCGGACACGTCAGCGCAGTTTTTCGCGGCGTTCACGGCCGACCCGTGGCAGCCGTTGATATATTTTCTGATATTCGGAGCGGCTACGATATTGGTCGTAGTGTTCGGCGTTCAGAAGGGCATCGAGAGAATGAGCAAGATACTGATGCCCGCGCTTGCGATACTTGCGGTATTCCTAATGATCTATGTGCTGTGTCAGCCCGGAGCGTGGGAAGGCGTGAAAAAACTCTTTGTCCCCGATTTCGGTGATTTTACGTACGAAACCCTTTTGGCTGCACTCGGGCAGTTGTTCTATTCGATGTCGCTGGCGATGTGTATCATGATCACGTACGGCTCGTATATGAAAAAGGACGCGAGCATTTCCGGCTCCGCGCGGCAGATATCGATTTGCGATACGCTTTTTGCCATAGTCGCCGCGCTCATCATCATTCCGTCGATTTACGCGTTTTCGTCCGATCCCGAATCCGTAGCTTCGCAGTCGGGGCCGTCGCTGATGTTCGTGCAGCTCCCTGCGGTGTTCAACAACATACCCGGAGGGCGGTGGATAGGCGCGGTGTTCTTCGTACTGGTCTTTTTCGCGGCGCTGACGTCGTCGATATCGCTTGCCGAGGCGATCGTGTCGGTGCTGCGCGAGAACTGTAAACTGAAAAGACTCCCTGCGTGCGCGATCGTGTTCGGTATAATGCTCGTACTGGGAACGCTGTCTTCGCTGGGGTTCGGTCCTCTTTCCATGATCAATATCGCGGGCAAGAATTTGCTTGACATTTTCGACTACTTGTCCAACAGTATTCTGATGCCTATAGTCGCGATCGGCACCTGCATCATAGCGGGATATTTCTACGATCTCAACATCATAAGCGACGAGATAGGGATGCGGAAAAAGGGTACGAGGCTGTACTTCCGCATCATGATACGATTTGTCGCTCCGGTATGTATGGCGGCGATACTGTTCAGCGGTATATTCTTGCAGCTGTAACATAATTTTCGCGTCCGTGTAGGTAAAATGAAGTTTTGTCATACGTGACGGAGATAAGGAGGGATGCCGTGGATAAAACTTATTACGCAAAGAAAACAGCGGCGGCGCTGTCTGTCGCGGCAGCGGTCATAATGTTGTTCGTATGCCTCACGGCGTGCTCAAGCGGGGTTCCGCATATAGAGGGCGTTGATTGGAAATTTGCGATAAGGCAGTCTGCGGACGGAACGGCGGAGCTCGTATCTCCCGATATGAAGGTCTATTATCCCGACGCGCCGGAAGGAGAAGTTTCGATCGGAATAAGCGACGGAGTGATATCCGTTTCGGATGCAGACAAGGGAACTCTTACGGAAGGCGAGTACCGCCTTGCGGACAAGAACGACATACGCGCCGTTTACCTGTTCGAAAGCGACGGCGCCGAATGGACCGCGGTCGTTTCCGTGACGAAGCATTGGGATATGCACGAGGGGACGTTGATCGTTTCGAACGGAGAGATAAGTTACACGTTTACGGCGGACGTCACGGGACTTTCGGATTGACACCGGGTCTGCGCTTTGTTATAATTTCAATGTAATCGTACTGTATTCCGGAGGCGGTTATGTCGGAACAGATCACAATGTTTGAAAAGGAAACGGACCAGCCGCTTGCGGCGAGGGTCAGACCGCGCGACCTAAATGAATTCGTCGGGCAGAAGCATTTGCTCGGGGAGGGCAAGGTCTTGCGCCGTCTTATAGAGAACGATAAGATAGGATCGATGATCTTTTGGGGGCCTCCGGGAGTGGGCAAGACTACGCTTGCGCGCATCATAGCCCGAATGACGAAGTCCGAATTCATAGATTTTTCCGCGGTCACCAGCGGTATCAAAGAGATAAAACAGGTCATGGAACAGGCGGAGCGCAACCGCCGTTTCGGGGATAAGACCATATTGTTCGTAGACGAGATACATCGTTTCAACAAGGCGCAGCAGGACGCCTTTCTTCCGTATGTGGAAAAGGGCAGTATAATACTTATAGGCGCAACGACCGAAAATCCGTCCTTTGAAGTAAACGGCGCGCTGTTGTCGCGTTGCAAGGTGTTTGTTTTGCAGGCGTTGACCTCGGACGAACTGGAAGAATTGCTGAGACACGCGTTGAAGGACGAGCGAGGCTTCGGCGATCAGGACGTGCGCATATCGGACGAATGTATAGCGATGATAGCGAACTTCGCCAACGGCGACGCGCGCAGCGCGCTGTCCACGTTGGAGATGGCGGTGCTGAACGGCGACGTTGACGGCGAGACCACGACCGTCACGCGCGAAACGGTGGAGCAGTGTACGTCCAAAAAGTCGTTGCTTTACGACAAGAACGGCGAAGAACACTATAATCTGATCTCGGCGTTGCACAAATCCATGCGCAACTCGGATCCCGACGCGGCGGTCTATTGGCTGGCGCGTATGCTCGAAGCGGGCGAAGACCCGATCTACATAGCGCGCCGCGTAACGAGATTCGCGTGCGAGGATATAGGTCTTGCCGACCCGCGCGCGTTGGAGATAGCTGTCGCGGCCTATCAGGCGTGTCACCTGATAGGTATGCCCGAGTGCAGCGTACATCTGACCGAAGCGGTCGTCTATATGTCGCTTGCGCCCAAGTCCAACGCGCTGTACATGGCGTACGAGAGCGCGAAAAAGGACGCTTTGACCATGCTTGCCGAGCCCGTACCGCTTGTGATCCGCAATGCCACTACCAAGCTGATGAAGGAATTGGGTTACGGAAAAGGTTATCAGTACGCGCACGATACCGACGACAAACTTACCGATATGCAGTGTCTGCCGGATTCGCTTCTCGGAAAGACATATTATCGCCCGACGGACGAAGGCGTGGAGGGAAGATTCAGGTCGCGCCTGGAAGAGATAAGGGAGTGGAAGGCAAAGCACGGATACGGGAAAGACGGCCGCGGCAAATAAACCTCCGCTCAAAGGTAGCCAAGGACGAGATTTTGGCAATAATGTCCGCAAAACGTTTGACTTTGCGCCGCAATCAAACTATAATAAATAGGCAAATCGGGAGAGATCACGCGATCCCGACTGTAAATGCGCCATTAGCTCAATTGGATAGAGCGTTGGTCTACGGAACCAAAGGTTAGGGATTCGAGTTCCTTATGGCGCGCCAAAGCCCCGTGTCGAAAGACGCGGGGTTTTTGCACGCCATAATAGAAAGAGATTCGCTCGCGCATGGGAATGCGCAGGGATTCGTGTTCAAGCGAAGCGAAGAACTTTGCCCTGCGGGCAAGCCTCCTTATGGCGCGCCAAAGCCCCGTTCTTACGAGATATGCCTCGCCGCTCATCATGGAAGCCACGACGGCGAGAATTACCACCCCCGTCAGCAGAGTGACAGCGACGGGTATCAGAAGCATGAGGATATTGGATACGGCAAGTCTTTTTTTATGGTCATGGGTTCTGTCTTACGATCAAATTATAAACGATGAGCGGTCACTTTTGCATTAACGGAAGATAAAATTTTCCGATCGTACCGCGGAAGCGCCGTTGTTTTCGCTTCCCGTATGTGAAATCGGATCCGATTTTTCGGATCCGGTTTCGCAAAAGGGGCCGTGCGGACGTTCCCTTCGGGGGAGCAGCCGTCCGTCATAGAGTTGTCGTGTCAGTCGCGGTCGTATTCGAGCGAGCCTTCCGCGTAGGTGTAGACGTAGTCGGAAGTGCCGTCGCCGTTGTCGCGTATGCTTACCGTATAAGCGGCGGAAGCGTTTCTGTCGCCGACGCGTATCAGTATGACTTCTTCGCCGCGTACAGTCTCTTTGTCGAAGTAGAATACGTTGGAGGTATATCTGCCGTCCTCGCCGCGTACGCGCTGTTCGAGCCGTATCTCCGTTTCGTCGTTCTCTCTTTCGTATTCGAAGGCGGAGCGTTCGGTCAGAGCGCCGTTCTCGTACAGCGAATAGGCATACTCCTGTTCGTCTTCGCCGCGTTCGCTTTCCGCGGACTGTTCGACGCGGAGATAAGTGGATCCGCTTATCGTGACCGTCAGTCGGTGTTCCGTTTCGGTTTCGTCGCCCTCGGTCGAGGCTTCGGATACGCCCTCCATCGGATAGTCGGCTCCGTCTATGCGTATGATCCCGTCTATTCTGCTCACGGTCTCGGTCTCTTCGTCTTCGAAAATATCGTCGTCGCGCTCGGTGCGTTCGGATATGACGGTTTCGTTGTAATACATCACGTACTCGATCGTGTTTCCCGTCATATCGCGATAAGTCACGCTCATCATGCGGTCATAGCCTTCGGTATCCGATACGGACGTCTTAAAGCCGAAGCCGCCTTCGGAGAGCAGACTTTCCACGAGCATCATATAGCCGTTCAGCTCTCCTATAAGAGCTTCATCGGTCACTTCGCCGTTTGCGAGCGCAAGTTTTTTCGCTGCGGCGGTCTCGGCGGCGGCTCCGCCGTTCATGGCGGATATAACGGTGGCGGCGGACGCGGCGCTGAAGCCGAATATCTGTTCGTCGCTTTGCAGTTCGCCCGGATCGGCGACGTTGCGAACGCCGTCGAAGTCACAGCCGGCAAGGCCGGCAACGCTCAACGCGAGAGCCGCTGTCAGTACAAGGATCGTAAAGATCTTTTTCATGTCGGTTTCCTCCTTTGATCGGGTTTGTACTTATACAACACGGCTGAAAGACGGATTGTTGGAAAAACGAAAAAATTTTTCCGAATGGCGGCGTATCGGCGGAAGGGAAGCGGTATCGCGCCTCGTTCAAGCGGAAAAGCGCCGACGAAAAGCCCTCGGCGGCTTTGCGGGCGCAAGGTAAAAAAGTCCCGCTCCGATCGGAGCGGGGAAATCGGGCGATATATACGGAAACGAGTCAGTCGAACTCGTCGAAGTCGGCGTCGAACTCGTATCTGTAAACACCGTTTTCCTTATATACGAGGAATTCGCAGTCGTCGCCGTCTATATCGGCTTCGACGTACAGAACGGTGTCGCCGTTTATTATGTGCGGAATAAATTTGAGAGAATCGCGTCTGCCGTCCCTCTCTATCTCCAATCCGAGTTCTTCCCCGTCGTCTTCTTTTTCGTAATCTACGGTAGTGGACTCGACAAGTCTTCCGTTTTCGAATACGAACAGACGGTGAGTGCGTTCGATCTCCGTTTCGTTTTCCTCCGTTTCGGTTTCGGATTCCTGTTCCACGCGGATATAGGAATCGGCTCCGACGTATGCTTCGAACCACATTTCGTTTTCGTTTTCGCTCTCGTTGCCGTCCGACTCCTGTTCGGAGCTGCTGCCCCCGCGTACGGAGAACTCGCCGTTGCCTGTGACGAGCACTCCGGTTATATCGTACGAGCGTTCGGTTTCGTCGCCGTCGGTCTCTTCCGCCGCAAGATCGAACGAGTAGTACAACGTATAGACCATCGTACCGCCCGCGATATCGGGACAGGATACGGTCATCGCAAGATCGTACTCGGAATATTCCTCGGGCACTTCCGCGTCGGAGTGCGTGATACCGTTACCTGCGAGGATACTCTCCACAAGGGGCATATATTCGTTGGTCAAGGACTCTATCTCGGCACGCTCGTACGCGGACGGCGCGAGCGCGAGAGCGGACGAAGTCCCGCCGTACGTCGACAGCATTGCGCCTGCCGCGGCGGCTCCGTATGCGTAAAAATCTCCTACGGAAGAAAAATCGGGAATGACCGGACCGCCGCCTCCGCCGCCTCCGAGCGTAAGCGGCAGGACTATGCAGAGCGTGATCGCTATCACGAGCGCTGCGGCGACGATCGCGAGTTTGCTTTTCGTTCCGCGGGAAGAAACGGTGCCGCCGTGAGCGTAAGCGGCTTCGCGTTCGGTCTGCGGAGCAAAGCCCAGTTCGAGGCGTATCCTTTCCTTTACGTTCTCGTCGGGAAGGATATTGTCGGATTGTTCTTTAAGCAGTTTCTTCACGTCTTTCATACGCCGCCCTCCGTTTCCAAAGCCTTGCGCAGTTTTTTCAGCGCTTCGTTGTTTTTCCATGTTACGGTGCCTATCGGCATGTCCAGCATCGCTGCGACTTCGCGCCGCTTATAGCCGGCTATCTGACACATCATGACTATTCGGTATTCCTCTTCGGACAGCACTTTCGCCGCCAGGTCGAAGACGAACGGGATATCCTTTTCCTCCGCTCCGTATTTCCATGCCTGCTCCGAAAAGTCGGTCGCTACTTCGCGTTTTGCGCGCCTCAGATGGTTGAGCGCAAGGTTTTTGCCGATGCTTATCAGCCAGCCCGTGAAATTGGTGCCGGCAGTATATCCGCCGAGCGATCTTAAAGCGCGCACATACGTTTCTTGCAGGATATCCTCGGCGTCGTGTTTATTCCCGACGATATAGAGGATCGCGAAGTAGACGGGGCGGTTCGTGCTTTCGTAGACGTAATCGAACGCCCGCGGGTCGCCGTTTGCGAGCGCCGCGATCTTGCGTTCCAATTTGCCTTTGTCCGCACCTCCGTACATCTATAACACCTCGGATCACGTTATTGTTGGCGTTTGCGTAAAAAAAGCGATCTCCGCCGAAAAAAGTATAGCCTGCCTGCGACGATTTGTCAATACGGCAGCCTCCGAGCATATCCTGTGCGGCGATACCGTAAAAATATCGTATATGTTTTCGGTTTCGCTTCGTTTGAACATGAAAAGCGTGCGCAGAATAAAAATTACAGACGCAGAACGAAAAAACACAAAACCGAAACGAAAACGCCCCCGTTGCAGGGGGCGTTTCGCGATTCCGTAAGTTACTGCAAGAACAGTTTTTTGAACAGCAGGACCCAGATGCAGTCGATCCAGCCGACGAACACGCCCAGGAAAGTTACGACCAAACTGATGACCAATCTGACCGCGCCGCCTTTTTTGAAAAAGGTGGACCACCTG